>DASWGR010000072.1:0-18183 GCA_036393535.1 Gaiellaceae bacterium
CATGCTCTGGCCCACGCCCACGCGCGCGGCGAGGTGGACGACCGCGTCGACGCCTTCCAGGGTGCCGCGGACGACTTCAGAGTTGCGCACGTCGCCGGGGATCAGCTCGATCTCATCGTCGAGGTAGTCAGGGCGCTGCGAGTCGCCGTGGACCTGCTCGACGAGCACGTCCAGGGCGCGCACGGCATACCCGGCACGAAGCAGCTCGTCGGCGAGGTGCGAGCCGATGAACCCGGCGCCGCCGGTGATGAGAACGCGCATGGCCGCGGCGGAGGCTATCTCAGCTCCGGCGCCCGGGGCCTCGCCACCCCGCGGAGGTTTTCGACGCCGAGGATCACGGCGCCGGGCAAGGCGAGCGCGATCGTCACCACGAAGAACAGGAAGCCGCACGCTAGGGCCGACTCCTTGTCGACCCCGAGCTGGGTCAGGAAGCTGACGAAGAACGCCTCCCGCACTGCGAGGCCGTTGATGGTGAAGGGCACGAGGATCACGAGGAAGAGCAGCGGGCCCATCACGTAATAGGGACGGGGCGAAAGCTCGATCCCGACGGACCGCCCGGCCATCCAGATCGCCAGAACGCGCACCGCCTGCACGCCGAGGGTCAGCAGCGAGATCCACGCCATCAACCGCACGTGCCGACGGAAGACGTGCACGCCTTCGTAGAGAGCGCGCAACGGCCGCTCGATGCGTAGGCGACGCAGCAGCGGAACGAAACGGCGCAGCGGTCCGCGCGCCCGGTGCGAGAAGAACATGACCCCGAGGACGATCGTGCCAAGGACGAAAGCGCCCTCGATCCACAAATAGGGCCCGACGTCGTAGCGGCCGACGGCGAGCGCGAAGCCGATCGCAGCGAGCACGAGAGTTGCGACCCCGCCGAGTGCGCGCTCGAGCAGGACGATTGCGGTCAGATCGCCGAGCCTGCCCGGATGGCGGCGCGCGCTCTCGTAGACGCGTGAGGCATCACCTCCGACCGCGGTCGGTAGAACCTGCCCGGCTGTGTACGAGACGAGATACGACCGCATCAGCCAGGAGATGCGCTCGCGGATCCCCCGCGCCTCCAAGAGCTTCTGCCACCGGTACGCCATCGGCGGCACGCCCGCGAGCATCACCACGACAGCGCCCGCGAACCAACCGAGATTCGAGTGGACGAGAATGTGCGCCGTCCGCCGCACGTTCAGCTGCCAGAGGATGTAGCCCAGACAGCCGCCTGTGACGGCCAGCGTCAGGAGGATCCTGACGAGACGCCTGCGCGTCATCCCGTAAAGCGATCGTGCACGCGCCGCAACGCGGCGACGGCGTCGGCGATGTCGTCGTCGGAGTGCGCCGGCGACAGCGGGAGCGAGAGGATCTCGTCGCCTGCGCGTTCCGCCACCGGCAAGGCCGGCTGGTCGGGGAACCGCTCCCGGTAGAAGGTGAGCTTGTGAACGGGGAGAAAGTGAATCGACGTCGCGATGTTCTCCTCGGCGAGCGCGCGCTGGTACTCGTCGCGCGTCGCACCCGCCGTCTCGGGATCGACACGGACGACGTACAGGTGCAGCGCGTGCACGTCACGGTCGTCGCGAGTGAGCGGCGTGATTCCGGGGAGCTCCGCGACAGCTTCGTCATAAGCGGCGAACTGGCGGCGTCGGAGCTCACCGTGCTGCTCGACCTTGTCGAGCTGGCAGAGCGCAATCGTCGCGAGCACGTCTGAGAGGTTCGCCTTGTAGCCGGGAACCGCGATGTCGTACCGCGAGCCGTCGCCGCGCCGCATCAGCCGCAGGTCGCGCACCGCTTGCGCGACATCGTCTCGGTTCGTTGCGATCAGCCCGCCTTCGCCGGCGGCGATGTTCTTCGTCGCGTAGAGCGAGAAGCAGGTCACGTCGGCGATCGCGCCGACCTTCCGGCCGCGATACCAGCTCTCCGCGGCATGAGCGGCGTCCTCCACGATCGGGACGCCGAGCTCGAGCAGTGGATCGAGGTCGGCCGGCTGTCCGGCGAGGTCGACCGGCACGATCGCCTTCGTCCGCTCGGTGACGGCCTCCGCGACCAGACCGGGATCGATGTTGAGGTCGCCCTCGAGCACGTCGACGAAGACCGGCGTCGCGCCGCTGTGCACGATCACGTTCACCGTCGCCGGCCAGGTGATGGTCGTGGTGATCACCTCGTCGCCGGGCCCGACGCCAAGGCCGACGAGCGCGAGGTGGAGCGCGGCCGTGCCGGAGGCCAGCGCGAGCACGTGCTCCGCCTGGAGGTATTCCGCCATCCGCCGCTCGAGCTCGGCCGCGCGAGGCCCGGTCGTCAGCCAACCTGACCGCAGTGTCTCGGCTACGGCCGCGATCTCCTCGTCGCCGATCGCAGGCGGCTGGAAGCCGAGCATGGTTTCCCGGCGGGTGTCAGACGAGAGCTTCGACATCGGTCTCGAATCGAATTGTGGCTTCCGCACGGGAAGCCCGCTCGAGCGCCTGCTCGCGGCTCCCGCCGACGGCAAGGATTGCGCCGGCCCGGTCCGCGCCGCGACGGAACTCCTCGAAGCGGTGGCCCGGGCGGCGATAAATGCGGATGCCGCGGATGCCTTCCTGCGCAAAGGCCTCCTCGATGCCGGTGACCTCGCGCAGCTCGCCGGGAGGCGGGACGAGGAACCGGACGCAGGCGCCGCCGACGCGCGCCACGGGCGCGAGGTTCGTGGCGTGAATCTCCTCGCCGAGCGCCGCGGAGAGCGCAGCGCCGTTCAGGTCGACTCCGAGCGCGACGCGGCAGAGCTCGGCATCGTGTCCACCGCCCAGGCGCGCCGCGAGCTCGCCGACACGCGGTCCGTCCGGACCGACGAGCACCTGCGTGTAGCTAGGCCCGTTCTCGATTCCGACCGCGGCCGCCGCGGCGGCAGCCGCCTCGACGACGGCGCCGATCTCGGCCGGCTCGAGCTCGCTCGGCCAGGCGTGCGTCAGTGCGACGCCGAAGGCAGGCAACGGCGCGGTCAACCGGTCGGTCACGGTGAGCGGGTAGAAGTGCCCGCCCGCTGAGAACGCGTTGACGGTCACCTCGATGCCGGGAACGTGCTCTTCGACGAGCAGCGTCGCGGATCGCGATGCGTCGAGCGCGACACGCACCGCCTCGGCGACGTCCTCTGCAGCCCGGACGAGCGTGAGCCCGCGCTGGCCCTGGCGATCGGGTGCCTTGATCACGCAGGGGAAGGCGATCCGTTCGGCAGCAGCGGTCGCCTCCTCCGCCCCGGAACAGATCTCGTACGCGGGCTGCGGCACCCCTGCCTCCGCGAAACGCTCGCGCTGGCGCAGCTTCGAGGTGGACAGCGCAGCCGTCTCCGGCGAGATCGGGTGCGGCAGGGCCAATCGCTCCGCAATCCGCGCGGAGATCGCCACCGGCCAGTCGATGCCCGGTGCGATCAACCCGTCGACGCGCTCCGCACCCGCGAGCCGTTCGATTCCCGACTCGTCCTCCGTTGAGACGATCGCACGGCGGTCGGCGTAGCGGAAGCCGGGAGCGGACGGATCGCGGTCGAGCGCGATCACGTGCAGCTCACGCGCACGCGCGGCCGCGAGCAGGCCCAGCTGGGCCGGCCCCGCGCCTAGGACGAGGAGACGCTTGCCCCGGTCTCGCTCTGAAGGATCCCCCGCCACCACACCTCATTTTCGCGGTACCACGCGATGGTGCGCGCGAGACCTTCGTCGAACGACGTGCGCGCCCGCCAGCCGGTCAAGCGCTCCATCTTGTCGGTCGAGCCGATGTGCCGGTCGACCTGCCCCGGACGCTCAGTCACGAACGTCTTCAGCGACGACGGCTTCCCGAGCGCCTCGAGCACCGCATCAGCGATGTCCGTGACCGAAATGTCGATGCCGGTAGCGATATTCAGCACCTCGCCCGCGATGTTCTCGAGCGGCGCGGCGATCACGGCCTCGATCGCCTCCGCGTCGTCGTCGACGTAGAGCCAATCGCGGCTCGCGTGGCCGTCGCCGTGAATTGTCAGCGGACGGTCCTGCAGCGCCTGCGTGATGAACCGCGGCACGACCTTTTCCGGATGCTGCCGCGGCCCGTAGTTGTTGAATGGCCGCACGATCACCACGGGGAGCCCGTACGTGACGAAGTACGAATAGGCGAGACGGTCGGCCCCCGCCTTCGTCGCGGCGTACGGACTGCGCGGATTGATCGGATGCTCCTCGTCCATGGGCGCGGACTCCGCAGTGCCGTAGACCTCGCTCGAGGAGAACAGGATGAATCGCTCCACCGGCGCCTCGCGAATCGCATCGAGCAGGATCTGCGTCCCCTCCACGTTGGTCGTGACGAATTCACGGGCGCCCTCCTCGATCGACTTCTCGACGTGCGACTCGGCCGCGGCGTTCACGATCACGTCCACCTCGCTGACGATGTCGCGCACGAGCTCGACGTCGCGGATATCGCCCTGCACGAACGAGAGCCGCTCGTGTGACATGGCGCCGTTCAGGTTGTCGAGATTCCCCGCATATGTGAGGGCGTCGAGGGAAACCACCTCGTACGGCGTCTTGGCCAGGAGATGGTGGATGAAGTTGGACGGGATGAATCCCGCCCCGCCGGTAACGAGGACGCGCTTGGCCACGGGTGGCAGACTACGCGTTTGAGCCCCGGCCCCTTCGGGGGAGGGGGTGAAAGACTCCCAGGTCCCAGGAGCATGCCCAGAGACTTCCAATCCACTCCGGTGCGGGTGGTGATCGTCGACGATCACCGCCTGTTCGTCGATGCGCTTGCGCTCTTGCTCGGCCACGACGACCGGTTGACGGTGATCGGGACCGCAGGAGACGGCCGCACGGCCATCGAGCTCGCGGTCTCGCAGCACGCCGAGGTGGCCGTGATCGACGTGCGCATGCCGGAGATCGACGGTCTCGAGACGGCACGACGCCTGCGCAAGCGAAGCCCCGAAACGCGGGTGATCCTCGTCACGGGCCTCGACGAGCCGCAGCTCGCTGAGCAGGCGCGCGAAGCGGGCGCCGTCGCGCTGCTGACCAAAGGCGCGCTGCACGAAGAGCTGAAGGAAGTAATCCTTGCCGCAGCGACGCAACAGCAGCTCGCCGCGAACTAGCTAGATCAGAGCTCTCTGTCGATCGTGTAGATCGGCCGCCCCTCGACGTCGCGCTGGATGCGGCCGAGGTACTCGCCGATCAGCGCGAGGATGAAGCCCTGGATGCCGAGGACAGACAGGACTGCAACGCCGCCAAATAGCGGGCCCGGGAAGTTCGACTCGCCGATCCAAAACACGACGCCGTAGATACCCAGCCCGAACGCGAGCAGCGAGGACACCGCGCCCAGGAGCACGCCGATCCACTGGATCGGCTGCGGCCAATAGCCGGCCAGGACGTGGAGTGCGAGCCGCGTCAGGCGAAGAGGTGAGTAGCGCGACGGTCCGTGCCGCGGCGCATGCGCGACGTCCACCTCGATGACACTCGCTCCGCCGGAGAGAACCAGAGCCTTCGTGAACTTCTGCTTGCCGATCGAGCCGAGCATCGGCTCGACGGCGTCGCGACGGTACGCATTGAAGGCGCAGCCGAAGTCGGAGATCGCCACGCCCGTGAAGCGGCGGAGCATGCCGTTGATCACGCGGGACGGCAGGGAACGACCGACCGGGTCCTTGCGGGCGCGGCGACGGCCGCTCGCAACGTCGTTACCGGCCTCGACGGCTTCGACCAGCCGCGGGATGTCCTCCGGCTGGTTCTGCAGGTCGCCGTCCATCGTCACCACCACGTCGCCGCGGGCACGCGACAAGCCGGCGTGCATCGCAGGATGCTGGCCGAAGTTGCGCTTGAACCGCACCGCACGCACGCGCGGGTCACCGCCGTGTAAGCGCTCCAACGCTGCGAACGTGCCGTCCGTCGAACCGTCGTCGATGAAGATCAGCTCGAACGTGCGCGGGCCTGGATCGAGCGTCGCGATCGTCCGCCGGTAGAGCTCCTCCACCGAAGCGACCTCGTTGAAAAGGGTCACGACGATCGAGACGTCGGGCGCCGGGAGATCGGCGTCGGTGACGCGTCCAGTCTCAAACGCTTCGGTGCCGGCCATGGACAGAGGATAGTGCGCCGGCGATCACTCTTTCGAGGGACGCAGGGCGAGCGACCCGCGACGAAGCTGACTCTGGTATGCCTGCGGCATCGCTCCATCGGCGTTTGCTCGTCCTCACCGCGTTCGCGTCCTACGCGCTCGTCTTCGTGAGCTTCGTGTTCTTCGAGGTCCCCGGGCTGGGTCTCGGGCACTTCTTCTACATCCCCGTAGCGCTGCTCGCGCTCGCGGGCGGAACGAGACTCGGCCTGCTGGGCGGCGGTGCGGCAACCGCGCTCTACACGATCGCGATCGTGGTGACTCCTCGCCTGCCGACCCGCGACGTCCTCACTGTTGCGACAGTGATCCGCCTCGTCACCTATTCCTCCTGCGGCGCCCTCGTCGGCTGGTTCGCCAACGAGCACCGGCGTCATCTTGGACAGCTTCGCGAGCTCGCGGAACGCGACTTCCTCACCGGCATCCTCAACACCCGCATGTTCGACGAGGCTCTGGCGCGTCGTTGCGGCGCAGCCCGCCCGTTCCTGCTGCTGCTCGGCGACATGGAGAACTTGAAGCAGGTCAACGACACGCACGGCCACACCGCCGGAAACGGTGAGCTGCGACGGCTCGCGGACACGCTGTCACAGGCGATCGAGCCCGGCGACGAGCTCGCCCGCGTGGGCGGCGATGAGTTCGCAATTCTCACCGAGGCGAACGTGGCGGGGGCGGGCGAGCTCTGCGCGCGGCTAAGAGCCGAGCTTGCCGCCGAAGACATTCGGATGACGTTCGGCTGGGCCGCACTGCCGGAGGACGGCGTCGGCCCGCTCGAGCTGTTCCGCAAGGCCGACGATCGTCTCTACGCCGCGAAGTTGATCCAGCGCAACCGCCGCGTCGTCGAGCAGCTGACCCGGGCGGCTGTGGCGCCGCCCGGGTCCAACTGAGCTCCTACGCCGCTTCGGCGAGCTACGGCAGGGCCAGCCTTGCGACAATCTGCTGCTGGTAGAAGCTCGGGTTCTGGCCGTAGTCGTACGTCGAGACCGATGTCGTGTAGGCGTAGCCGCCGCCGAAATCGAGCCCGAAGTAGTCGCCGATGAAGGTTGTCGACCCGCAGACGCAGAACCGTTTGGGGGCGTTCAGCTGCGGGTCCCAGCTGAACTGCGAGAGCCGGACGTTCTGCCCGATCGGCGTGAGATCCGGCTCATAGAACTGGATCGCCGTGTTGATGCAGAAGTTCCGTTTCCCAGCCGGCGCGAGCGGGTCGAGCTCCACGCCGGAAGCCGGGTCGCTCGGGCAGGCGAGCCGCCGGTCGTAGAACACCACGGCGACCGTGCCGCTCGGCGCGACCTCGACGCGTGGCTGCAGCGCCTCCACGTCGTCGGGCCCGTCGTTGACGCGAATAGGCGCGCTCCAGGTCACGCCGCCGTCCAGCGAGCCGGTCACGTAGACGCGCGAGAAGCCGTCCGGGTCCTCGTTCTCGTAGGCGACGTAGAGTGGCCAGTAGCCGTTCACCGGCGTCGTGCCGAGACCGAACGAGTTGACGATCCCCTCGTTGAAGGTGGTGTTCCGGTAGGTCGGCGTCAGCACGCTCGGGGCGACCAGAGTCGGCCCCAGCCACGTGACGCCACCGTCCTTCGACCAGATCAGGTAGATCGAGTTGTTCAGGAAGCCCTTCGAGGCCGGGTTGCTCGTGACGGTCGTGTATACAGTCCCGTCCGGCGCGACGTGCGGCAGCAGGTAGGTGTCCCACGGGTGGCCGGGGATCGTCGGCAGCTCCTGCGGGACCGACCAGTCCGTGTGCGTCCCGTCTTGACGGGCGTCCGCGTAGGAGAGGAGAATCCTCGACGGGTTGAGCACGAACCGCGTGAACATCGCGTAGACGCGCTTGTAGTGCGGACTGAGCGGGTTCGTGTCGATCGCGATCCATTGCTTGTCCGGCGTGTTGGTGTCGGCGTTAGACGCGGTGAAGACGAAGTCCGGTTGGCCGTTGTGGGTCGTGATCCAGTTCGTCGCCGTCTGCTCCGCGGCCGGCTTGGCCGGATGCACGGCGACCGAGATCGCGTCGGGCGGCTGCGCCGGGTTGGCCTGCTTGGAGCCGTTGTTGAAGACGTGCCCGCCCGACTTGCTGTAGACAAACTCGTACGGCAGGAGCAGCGAGTAGAAGTTTCCCCACGGGTCGAAGGCGCCGACGGGGTCGGTGTTGTCCGTCCAGCCCTCGTAGCCGGGGACGTGGCCTTGCACCGGCCAGGTCACCCCGCCGTTCCACGACTCGTAGAAACCGAGCAGGTGGTTGTAGCCCTCCGCGCTGACGAACCACTTGCTCTGCCCGATCAGGTGCAGCGGGTTGGCCGGGTCGACGCGGACGTCGGACTCGGAGCGATCCTTGACGAGCAGCGGCTGGTTCGAGACGTCCTGGGTCGCGAAGCCGCTGGTCTGCTCTCCGGTTGTGGCGCCCGGGCAGGGCGTCTCGCCGCCGCCCGGATAGCCATCCGCTGCTGTGAGAGCGGTCAGGTACGGCACCTCGGGCGCGTAGCAGCTGACGCGCTGCGTGGTGGCGGATACGTTGACGACACTGTTCGCTGCGTAGCTCGCCGCGAAATCCGCGCCGGACTGATAGCCCTGCGGCGGCGCGGCCGCGGCGGCAGTCGCGGCCACGAGCGCGGCTCCCAGCGCGGCAACCGTTGCAGTGAGTCGCTTCATGCTCCCTCCCCTGCCGATTACAACGGCGTTATGTACCACCTTAATACCCCTGCGGCGGAAACGGGCTTTTAGGCGGCTTCTGCGAATGCCTCCGCGTCACCGGGTTGCTCCGCAGCCCGAACGCGACTCTTGCCGATAGCGAATGCTGCGACCGCCCCAAGGGCGACCACGCCGGCGCCGATCCAGACGGCGGCGTTCATTCCGCTGACGAACGTGTCAGGCGTGCGATAGCCACCGTACGCCGAGAACACTGAGGCGAGAACCGCTATGCCGAACACTCCTCCGAGCTCGCGGATCGCGTTGTTCGTACCAGACGCCTGCCCTTGCTCCTCGGGCTTCACCGCCGAGAGGACGACGTTCGCGACCGGCGCCCAGAACATCGCCATGCCGATGCCCGAGATGGCGAAGGGTGCGACCAGCTGCCAGTAAGGCGTCGTCGGCGTTGAGATGGCTGCGATGGACGCGAGCCCTGACGCCTGCAGGATCAAGCCCACGCCCATGAGCCGGTGCCCGCCGATGCGGTCGGAGAGAGCCCCGGCGATCGGCGCGACGAAGAGGGGCATGATCGTCCACGGCAGGATGCGAACGCCGCTCGCGAGTGGGCTATAGCCCTGGATGATTTGAAAGAACTGGCTGAGCAGGAAGATCGAGCCGAACATCCCGAAGAACATGAACAGGGATGCAACGTTTGAGAGCGCGAAGGCGCGGTTCCTGAAGAAGCGTATCGGCAGCATCGGCTCCTGCGCGCGGAGCTCCCAGACGATGAACAGCGCGAACACGATCGCGCCGGCCACCAGTGCCGTGACGATCTCGGGCGATGCCCAGCCCTGTCCGTTGCCGCGTACGAGGCCCCAGACGATCCCGGTCAGGCCGGCGCTTGCAAGCGCCACGCCCCGCAGATCGAGCTTGGCCATCGGCCCGTGCGACTCGTCGAGACGCCGGAATGCGAGCGGGATCAGGACGATGCCGATCGGAACGTTGAGCCAGAAGATCCAGTGCCACGAGATGCCGCTCACGACGGCGCCCCCGACGACCGGGCCGAGTGCGACCGCCAGGCCGGCGATGCCGCTCCAGGCGCCGATGAAGGCACCGCGGCGATTGGCCGGCACGCCCGCGCTCAGGATCGTGAGCGTCAGCGGCGTGATGATCGCACCGCCCACACCTTGAGCCGCACGCGCTGCGATGAGCGCTCCGGCAGAAGGCGCGAGGGCGGCCGCAGCCGACGAGACGGTGAAGATCGCGAGACCGACCACGAACATCCGGCGCCGCCCGAACCGGTCGCCGAGCGCGGCTCCGGTCAGGAGCAGCACCGCGAACGTGAGCGTGTAGGCGTTGACCGTCCACTCGAGGCTCGCGAGGGTCGCGTGCAGGTCCTTGCGGATCACCGGCAGGGCCGTCGTGACCACGAGGTTGTCGAGGGTGGCCATGAAAACCGCCACCGAGGTGATTGCGAAAGTCCACATTGTTCGAGCCTTGGCGCTCATGGGTTCCTCCTTTGCTTGTGAGTTATCACTTACTTCAAGTCCAAAAAAAGATGGCCCTAGACGTCCTTGCGACAGCCGTCGATGAGGCGCTGGGCCCAGCCTTCGGGGGCGCCGAGCAGGTCCATCGACGCCACCACGTTCAGGAGCATGCCTTTGGCGAAGAAGTGGGAGACGCGGTCCGGCGGCAGCCCGGAGACGCGCTCGACGTACTCGACGAGCTCGCCGTAGCCCTTCCGCACGACTTCGCGGATCTGCGGGTCGTGCGACGCCGCGTAGGCCTGCATCTGGGAGTGGAGATAGGTCGGATCCGTCGCCAGACGCTCGGTGTACGCCCCACCGATGGCATGCAGGGCCTCCTCGCCCTTCAGGCCGGCGGACGCCACGCGAAACATCTCGAGCGTCCCGTGCATGCACCGTTCGATGGTGGCGATGAAAAGCTCCTTCTTCGTCCCGAAGAGGCGAAAGACGTAGGGCTGCGAGATCCCGACCGTCCTCGCGATCGCCTCCGTCGAGCCGCCCACGAGCCCGCGGGCCGCGAACTCGGCCAGGGCGGCTTCGAGGATCTGCTCGCGCCTTTCCTCGGCACTTTTTCGTTCTGCGACTCCCATAGCCCGAGATGTTAGCTACTAGTCACTAACCCTGTCAAGTCACTTCCGCAGCAGGGCCATTCCGCGGGCGAGCCGGACCGGCTCTCGTCCCTCCTGTGCGGCGAAGCGCGAAAAGGCCTCGGTCGAGTTCACGTCGTCCGAGACCAGTACGCCGCCGGGCCGCAACGCGGGCCAGGCGGCATTGAACTCGAACCACATGCAGTCGAACGAGTGCTCGCTGTCGTGCATGAAGGTGTCCACCGTTCCCAGCCGTTCGAGCAACAGCGGGAGCTCCTCCTGGCTGCGTCCCAGGATCAGCGTCCAGCGCTCCTTCAGCGCCGGCGGGATCAGCCAGCCAGGCTCGGAGCCAGGTGGGATGCCCGCGCGGCCCTCGCCCTCGTAGAACGTGCCCGGTTCGTACTCGCGGCCGACCTCACGGGGCAGGTCGATCGAGTGCAGGTGTCCCTTCCCGTTCGACTGCAGGGCGAGGAGCGAGAACGCGGTCGAGAAGCCGTTCGCAACGCCGGTCTCGACCACGACCTCCGGCCGGACCGAGCGCAGCAACGCGTAGAGGTAGGTCCCTTCCGTGTAGCCGATCGCGCCGAGCGAGTGGCCCGATGCGACGACGGCTCCCTGATGCTCGCGGCCCTTCTCGAGCAGGTGCTCCATCAACCCGCTGCCGCGTACCTCCCGCTGGTACCCGGCGAGCACGTCGCGGCCGCCGAGAAAGCCTGCGACTTCGTCGCGAATGCGGCGCCGCTCGAGGGCGGGGCCTGGATGGCGTACATCGCGAGCGGCGCGGTAGATACGTCGTTTCAACCCGGCGGACACGGCCGCGGATCGTATCGTTGGGCCCATCGACGCCAGAGTCCTCCACCTCCCCGTGAATCTCGCAGGCACCGGGTGGGCACACGTGAACGCCTTGCGCCGCAAGGGCGTCGACGCGCGGCTACTCGTCTTCTGGCCGCAGAAATGGCGCCCGGACGAGTACGACATCAACCTCGACCTGCCCCGCCAGGGACTGCTGCGTCAGCAGGCCGTCCAGTGGCGCGCCCTGGCGCGCTACCTGCTGCAGACCGACATCTTCCACTTCTACTTCGGGAAGACGCTCGTCCCGAAGTCTCTGAACATGCCGATCCTGCGCGCCACGCGGAAGAAGTCGGTGATGCACTTCCTCGGTGACGACATCCGCGGCAAACGTTTCGACGAGCTCGAGTACCGCAAGAAGTTCGACGCGTGGATCGTCGGTTCGTATGCGGCGACGCGCTGGGTTCCGGACGCAACTGCAGTCATCCCGCCAGGCCTCGACCTGCGCGACTACGAGCCGGTCGCCCCGGTCGAACGTGAGCGGCCGCTCGTCGTACATGCGCCCTCGGATCTCGAGAAGAAAGGAACGCGACACGTGATCGCAGCGTGCGCGCAGCTGCCAGTCGACCTCGACGTGGTGCACGGGGTGCCGCACGAGGAGGCGGTCGAGCGGTTCAAGCGCGCTGACATCGTCGTCGACCAGATGCACTACCTCTGGCACGGCGTGTTCGCGATCGAGTCAATGGCGTACGGCAAACCGGTCGTGACGCACCTCGATCCCGAGGCCGTCGCCCAGACCGAAGAGGCGTTCGGCGTGAAGGTGCCGATCGTGTCGGCGACGAAGGACGACCTCGTGGAGAAGCTCAGGCCGCTGGTCGACTCCTTTGAGCTGCGCAAGCAGCTCGGGCAAGAGGGCCGCGCCTACGTCGAGCGAGTGCACGACCTCGACAAGGTCGCCGACCGGTTGATCGAGATCTACGGCTCCATACTTTGAGCCAATGATCGAACGGCTCAAAGAGCTCTTGCGCCACTCGGCGGTCTACGGGCTCGGCTCGATCGTTGCGCGCGTGCTCGGCGTGTTGCTCCTGCCGCTCTACACGCGTTACCTCTCCCCGAGCGATTACGGGTTGATCGAGACGCTCGTCGCGCTGTCGGCTGTGCTGACGGCTCTCGTCGCGCAGGGGATGAAGAGCGCGTTCTTCCGGTTCTACTTCGACTCGGCCGAGCCGGAGCGCCGGCACCTCGTGGTGCGTACCGCTTTCTGGTACGTCATGGCCGCGTCGACCGCCGTGACGGTCGCGGGCATCGCGCTTGCGCCCCAGGTCTCGTGGCTCCTCTTCGGCACGCACGGCCATCGCGGCCTCGTGAGCGCAGCGTTCATCGGCCTCTGGGCCGCGCTGAACTACGAGCAGATGACATCCCTCTTCCGCGTCGAGCAACGTTCGACTGCGTACGTCACGGCAACGCTCGTGAACGTCGCAATCACGATCGCGGCAACGATCCTGCTCGTCGTCGTCTTCGACAAGGGGCCGCTCGGCGTCCTGGTCGGAAACTTCACCGGAACGCTGATCGTGTACGCGGCACTTTTGCTCTACAGCCGACACGCGCTCGGCCTGCAGTTCGACCGCTCGCTCTACCGGGCGATGAGCCGCTTCGGCCTGCCGCTCGTCCCTTCCGCAGTCGCGCTCTGGCTGACGAACTTCAGCGACCGCTTCTTCCTGATCAAGCTCGCGGACGCGCACGAGGTCGGCCTCTATTCGATCGGCGTGCGCGTCGCGTCAGCGATCGTTCTGCTGCTCACGGCATTCAGGATGGCCTGGCCCGCATTCGCCTACTCGATCGAGGACGACCGCGAGGCGCAGCGCACATACAGCTTCGTGCTGACGTACGTCGTCTTCGTCTGCTGCTGGCTCGCGCTCGCTCTCGGATTGCTTGCGCCCTGGATCGTGAAGGTGATCACCACGAAGCCGTTCTATCCGGCCCAGAACGTCGTCGCACCGCTGGCGTTCGGCGTCGCGGCATTCGGCGCGTACGTCGTGGTGCAGATCGGTACCGGCCGTGCGCGCCAGACCCGGTCGAACTGGCTCGTGACCGGCGCAGCCGCCGCGGTCAACGTGGCGCTGAACCTGGCGCTCATCCCGTCCTACGGGCGGATGGGAGCCGCAATCGCGACGGTGGTCGCCTACACGCTCCTCTTCGTCGGGATGGCCTGGCGCGCCCAGCGCGTCTTCCCCGTGTCCTACCAGTGGCGGCGCGTGGCGACGCTCGGGCTCGCGGCGGTCGGACTCACCGTGCTGGGGAAGGTGCTCGACGTGCCTCTCCCCGTGGCCCTTGGGCTCACGGCGGCGTTTCCCCTCGTGCTGCTGTTCCTGGGCTTCTACCTGCCGGCCGAGCGGCGGCAGCTTCGTCGGCTCTTGCCTATCCTGGGACGATGAACATTCTGGCCGCGATCCTCGCCGTCGCCTCGACTTCGCTGCACATCACGGTGTGGCCCCAAGGCTCGGCACAACCGGCCAACAAGGTCTACACGCTCAAGTGCGCACCGGTCGGGGGAACCCTGCCGAAACGCGCCGCCGCGTGCACGAGGCTGATGCGGACCGTCCGGCCGTTCGCGCCGACGCCGGCGGGCATGGCCTGCACGATGATCTACGGCGGCCCACAGGAGGCGCTCGTAACCGGGCGTTTCCGCGGAAAACTCGTCCGCGCCCACTTCAGCCGCAAGGACGGTTGCGAGCTCGGCCGCTGGAACCGCGTCGGCTTTCTCTTTCCCGGAGCGGTCGCTTCGGCGAACAGCCGCTGAGACGACCTCAGTAGCATCGCCGCTTCGATGCGCAACATCACCGTCCTCGTCACGGCCTCGGGCGCTCCCGGGACCGCGGCGCTCCTGCGCGCACTCCGCCTGAATGGCGAACGGGGCGTGCGCATCGTCGGCATCGATATGTCTCCGCAAGCGATCGGCCGGCACTTCTGTGACCGCTTTTACGTCGTCCCGCCGGGGAACGATCCGGCGTTTGCCGACGCCGTGCTCGACATCGTGCGTCGCGAGAACATCGACGCGGTCCTCCCGCAGTCCTCCCACGATCTGCAAGGGCTCGCGGATGCGCGCGAGCGCTTCATGGGCACGACGGTGATGGTCTCGCCCCCGGACACGATCCGAACGGCGAACGACAAGGCAGCGACCTACGCGCTGCTCGAGCGTCTCGGCCTGCGCGCGCCGGCCTCGCGCAGAGTGAGCGGCAGCCGGGCGCTCGCCCTCGCTGCGGAAGAGCTCGGCTATCCCGAACGCCCGGTCTGCTTCAAGCCGGTGTTCAGCTCTGGTTCACGCGGCTTTCGCGTCCTCGACGCGAGTGTCGACCGTACGAAGCAGCTGATCGAGGAGCGCCCCGGCAGTCTCGCCATGCGGCTCAAGGACGTCATGGAGCTCTTGCCCGAAGAGGGCGGGCCCGACCTGCTGGTGATGGAGCTCGCGCAGGGTCGCGAACGAACCGTGGACGGGATCGCGCGCTCGGGCCAGATTCTGCTCGGCCACGCAAAGACACGCGAGTCGATGCGTGCCGGGCTCGCGATGTACTTCGAAACGCTGCAGGACCACTGGCTGATGGAAATCGCACAGCGCATCGTCGCCGAGCTCGACATCGAGTACTTCTTCAACATCCAGCTCGTCGGCGACCACGTGATCGAGATCAATCCGCGCATCTCCACGATCGTGTACCAGGAGGACCTGAACCTCCCGTACCTCGGGGTCAAGAGCGCGCTCGGCGAGATCTCGCATGAACAGCTGATGCAGCTGGGCGCGCAGGCGCGGCCGACGCGCCGCGCGCTGCGTTATTTCGATCAGGTCGAATGGGACGACACCAGCTCGGCGGCGGGGACACAACTGCCGCCGCGCTCCCGGACTCCGTCCAGCAGCCTCGAGTAGAGCCGGTCCCACCCACCGGACGTGACGGGATCGAAACGGTCCGGGTGCCAGAGGACGGCGAATGCGCCGCCGTGCTCGGCCGCCCAGTCCAGCAGTCTCATCAGCTGCGGCTCGGCGCGCTTCGCCGCCAGACCGAGGTAGCGCTCTTCCGCCAGCGTTGCATCCATCGCTGCGAGCGGGACCTCGACGAGGTCGAGCGGCTCGTCCCGCTCGAAGCTCCACGGGCGGAACGGTCGCGCGATGCCGGCGCGGAAGCCGACCGCATCCGGGAAACCAAGCGTTGTGTCGTACCGGAAGCCGGCGGCCGCGAGCGGCGCGAGATTCCGGTGCGGATCTGCGCGGAGGTAGTGGTAGCGGTGGCCGGCGATCGGGCCCGCGAGCGCCTCGAGCTTTTGCTTCTCCGCGGCGAGGCGGGCAGGGTCGTCGGCCGCTGCATAGCTGCCGTGCAGACCGACCTCGGCGCCGGTGTCCAGCAAGGTCTCGACCAGCCGCGGCCGGAGGCGGCTGTATTCCTCGGGCGCGGCTCCGTCGTGCGGGTCATGGTGGCTCGCGATCACGTAGAACGTCGAGCCCGTCGCGCCGCGGCGGCGCTCCTCCGCAACGATCTGCTCGAACCGCCAGTTCGGGTCGGTGCCGCGCACGCGATGTAGCGGCGCAGCGGCAAGACCGGTGGCCTCGCGCACGGCCGGCCCCAGACGCGCGTGGCGGACGTTCTGCTTCAGCCGGGCAGCCGCGCCCCGCAGGCCGATCCGCGTCCAGCGCCAAGGCGTGTCGACGTCGTGGGTCAGCGCGACCGTAAAGCGCGGACTGCTGTCCGCCGCAACGCCGAGTCTGCGGCGCAGCCGCTCGAGCGGCGGGTCGAGCGGGTCGAGACACGACCACTCGGCCCGGAAGCGGCCGTGCTCGTCTCTCGGGCCCTTGTTCGTCTCCTCGACACGCGCAAGGTGGTAGAAGCCTTTGGCGACGTCATCGCCCTCGGGACGTTCGCCACGCTCGACCTGCTCCCACGCGTCGGCATTGTACGGCAGGTCGTCGCCGAAACCGACGTCAGTCGCGCCGATCGAATCGAGCACCCAGCGGGCACGGCGTTCGATCGCGGCGGGAATCATCGGAGCGCGCTCCGGACGACCCGCGCGAGGTGGACCGCGGCGGGCTTCGGGTCGTCACGCGCGAAAACGGCGTCGACGTAGGGCGGTCGCTGGAAGGCCGGCCTCTCGCCCGGCAGCAGCGTGATCGCCCAGCGCTTGCCTTCTCCGTTCATCGTGACCTCGTCCGGTTTCTCGCCGACGAGGTCCGCATAGGCGATGCGCGGCAGGTCAACGCCGCACGCGGCTGCGAGCCCGTGCCATTGCCACAGCCGCGGATTGATCTCCATCAGCTTGAACTTGCCGTCGCGCGGATCGCGCTTGAACTCCACTTGCGACAGGCCGAAGTAGTCGAACGCTTCGAGCAGCCGCAGCGCCGCGTCGACGGCGTCCTGCACCCAGACGGCTTCGCCGACACGACAGGTGCCGATTCCAGGCGGCGTCTGCCGCAGTTTCCGGCCGGAGAACACGCCGAGCGGCCGGCCGTCGCGCGCGACGTAGCTGCCCACGGTGTAGAGCGCGTCGTCTTCGCCGGGAATCAGTTCCTGCACCATCGCTCCGAACTCCTCGGCTCGCGTGTAGGCGTCCTCGACCTCGTCCAGCGTCTCGCAACGGAACGCCTGTCGGCGGAAGCGCTGCTTGAAGCCGACGGGGTGTTCCGGCTTGACGAGCAGCGGCAGTCCGATCTCCTCTGCAGCCGCCCGGGCCTCGGCGGCGGTCCTGGGGTAATGCGTCTGCGGTACGTCGACGCCGGCGGTCAAGGCCTGGTCGAGCTGGGCACGCTTGCTCTGCACCCGCGCGAGGATCTCCCAGTCGGGAAAAGGGGCGAGCACATCGAGATCGCCGAGGTGCCGCGCGATCAGGTTCAGCTGCTCGTCGTGCGTCGGAAAGACGACGACCTCGCCGAGCGCGCGGATCGACGCGAGGAATCGCGTCGGGTCGGCGTGTGCATCGGGGCTGAGGAACGGTTCCGCGTAGCGCGAACGGAACCCGAGCGCGCTCGGACGGTGATCAACGGCGACCGCGCGGATGCCAGCGCGCCCGAGCGACCGGATTGCCGCGAGTCCGTTGACCCAGCCCACGTCGACGACCGCAGCGGGAACATCGTGCTCGGCGGCGGGACGACCCATCGCGCCGATTCTGCCGAGCAGTGGCAAGCCGACCTCCAATCGTCACGAATCGGGCACACCCGCATCACACCACTCTTGCGACACTAAAGGTGCCGTTTGCAGCACTTTTGCCCCATCGCGACATGTCCGAGGGTCTGACCCCAAGACAGCGCCCCAAAGCGACGGGGCCGGTTGCTACAGGGAGTTCAACGCGGCGAGGTCTTCGGGTGCCGGTTCCCACGACCCTGCTTCGACGTTCGCGCGCACCTGTTCCGGCTTGGTCGCGCCCGCGATCACCGAGGCGATTGCCGGTTGCGCCAGCAGTCCGCCGATGGCGACCTGCAGCAACGTCAGGCCACGTTCTTTTGCGAACTCCTCCAAGGCCTCGAGCCGGTCGAACGCCTCGTCGGTGAACACTTCCTCTCGCCCAGCCAGGCGAGTGCCTTCCGGGGGCTGCTCGCCACGGCGGTACTTGCCGGTGAGCAGACCGCTCGCCAA
>DASWGR010000073.1:0-20475 GCA_036393535.1 Gaiellaceae bacterium
GTGGGCGCAGGCCGCTACGGGCGCCGTCTGCATTTCTGGAATCTCGAGGAGAGGAAGCTCGAGCAGACGGTCGACCTTGGTGACAACGGCCTCATTCCCCTCGAGGTTCGCTGGCTTCACGATCCAGAGGCCGAGAGCGGCTTCGTCGGCGCAGCGCTTTCGAGCACGATGTTCCACTGGTACCGCGAGAACAGCGAGTGGCGAGTAGAGCAAGTGATCGCCGTCGATGGCGTCGAGCACGAGGGCTGGCCCTTCCCCGTACCTGGGCTGATCACCGATCTGGTGCTTTCGATGGACGATCGCTTCCTCTACTTCTCGAACTGGCTGCAAGGCGACCTTCGCCAGTACGACGTCTCGGACCCGCGTAAGCCGAAGCTGACGGGGCAGCTCTGGCTCGGCGGTGTGCTCGGCCGCCCCAACGATGCGGGTCGCGAGCTCAACGGAGGGCCCCAGATGCTGCAGCTCTCCTTCGACGGGAGGCGCCTTTACGTCACCAACTCGCTCTACTCCACCTGGGACAACCAGTTCTATCCGGGGTTGCGCTCTTGGTTGCTCAAGATCGATTGCGATCCTGCCGGCGGGATGGAGGTCGACCGCGGGTTCTTCGTGGACTTCGATGACCGTCCCGGTGGGCCCGCGCGCGCACACGAAGTGCGACTGCAGAACGGAGATTGCACCACCGAGATCTTCGCCTAGGGCGGCACGTGTCCCCGGCGCCGGGGCGCGGCGTGCTCGTAGACTGCGCCCGTGAGGGCCCAGGAAACCGTCGCGGCCGTCGACGCGGAGCGCCTCGTCCGCCTGGCCGTCGACCTCGTCTCGATCCCGAGCCCCACGGGCGACGAACAGGCGATCGGCGAGCGGGTGCGCGACGAACTCGAGGACATGGGCCTGCAGGTGCAGTGGCAGGAGGTCGAGGACGGGCGCCCGAACGTCGTCGGTCTCTGGGAGACAAAGGCCGGCGGCGGCAAATCGCTGATGTTCAACGGGCACATGGACACGTCGTACTCCGGCCAGGAGCCGTGGCTCAAGGGAATTCGGGGTTTCCAGCCGGAAGGCTTCGTCCAGGACGGTCGCATCTACGGGCTGGGCATCTCGAACATGAAGGGTGCACTTGCCTGCTACATGGAGGCGGTGCGCGCATTGCAGGACGCCGGCATACGCCTGAAGGGCGACCTGATGATCGCCTGCGTGTCGGGCGAGATCGAGAAAACCCAATGGCATCCTGACTTCATCGGCCGCGAGTACCGGGGTTATGCCGCCGGTTCGCGCTTCCTACCTACGCACGGCGGGGTCACTGACATGTGCATCCTCGGCGAGCCGACCGAGCAGAAGATCGTGCTCGGCCATTACGGCGCGATCTGGATGCGCATCTCGACGAGCGGCCCGTTCATCCACACCGCATTTAGCGAAGGGCGGCGGAACGAGACGTCGATCGTTCGTATGCGCGACGTGCTCGATGCCGTCCTCGAGTTCGCGCCCGAGTGGGAGGAGTGGACCTCGTACGGCGGCAAGAAGGGGATCGTCAACGTCGGCGCAATCAACGGCGGCTTCGCCTGGCGTGTCTCACGGACGCCGCAGCGCACGGACCTGTTTGTCGACTTCCGCGTGCCGCCGAGCATGCCGATGTCGCAAGCGCGCTCCGCGCTCGGTAACTTCGTCCGCAGCCTGCGCGAGCGTTTTCCGGACCACGGAATCGAGTCGGAGATCTACGTCACGGCGCCGGGCTCCGAGATCGCGGAGGATCACCCCCTCATCGGTGCGATCGACGAGGCGCACACGGAGGTCTTCGGCGCGAAGCCGGAACGCGACACGGTGCGTTGGTTCTCAGACGCGTCAGCGTTGACCCGTTACGGGATCGAGAGCGTCAACTACGGCACGTCGAGCGGGCTCCCCGATCCGGTGCTCGGCGAGAACCTCGACGTCGACGGCCTCGTGAAGGTCGCCCACGTGTACGCCCTCGTGGCCCAACGTGTCTGCGGGGTTGCATGAAGAGCCTCGATACGTTCCTGCCGGCATACGAGTTCTCGACGCGGCACGAGGTCTCCGTTGCCGTTGATCCTGCGCGGGCCGACCGCGCTCTGCGCGAGGTGACGTTCAAGGAGGTTCCGCTCGTGCGCGGGCTGCTGCTGGCGCGCGGTCTCGGCCTGCGCCGGGCGGAGGACGCTGTGCTTGCGACGATGGTTCCGCGCGCGACGATCCTCGAGGACGTACCGGGCGAGGGAATGGTCCTGACGTTGAGCGGTCAGTTCTGGCGACTCCGGGGCCGTGGGCCGGAAGCTCCCGCCACGGCAGTGATCGACTTCCGCGCGCTGCCGGGGAGCCTGACGACCGAGACGCGCGTCCACGTGCCCGATCCGGTGTCGCGGAGAAAGTTCGCGCAGTACTGGCGTGTCGTCCGTCCGTTCAGCGGGCTCATCAGGATGGGCGTGCTCCGAGCCGCGAAGCGGCGCGCGGAGGCTGCGTGATCGTGCACGACCCCTACGTGCTCCCCGAAGGCCTGCCTGTTCCGGTTGACGACGGAGCCGCCGACCACCTGGCCGGCAGCGAGCTGCCCGATCTCGTGCTGCCGTCTTCCCAAGGCGCCGTCAACGTCCGCGACTTCGAGGTGCTCTACGTCTATCCGCGTACCGGGCGGCCGGGGCGTGACCTGCTGCCCGGCTGGGACGACATCCCTGGGGCACGGGGCTGCACGCCGCAGTCCTGCGCGTTCCGGGACCACAACTCCGAACTCGTAGCACTCGGCGCGCGCGTCGCCGGCCTGAGCGCCCAGAGCCTCGACGACCAAATCGAGTTCGCCGAGCGAAACCGGATGCCGTTTCCCGTCATCAGCGACGAGTGGCTCGACCTGGCGCGTGATCCGGGGTTGCCAACCTTCGACGTCGAGGGGCTGACGCTCTACAAGCGTCTGGCTCTGGTCGCCGAGCGAGGCCGGATTGTCAAGGTCTTCTATCCGGTGTTTCCGCCGGATCGGAATGCCCAGGACGTCATCGACTGGTTGGGGGGAGAGTCCAGGTGAAGCTCGTCACGTTCGACGACGGGCGCGTCGGTGAACTGCGCGACGAGACGGTCGTGGAGCTCGACGTCCCGTCGGTGCGGGAGTACTTCGAGCGTGCCGGAGCTGTGCGCCCCACCGGCGAAGAGCCTGCCCTCGAAGCCGTCAAGCTGCGCGCGCCGATCATCCCGAAGAAGTTCATCCACACGGCCGGCAACTTCCGCGAGCACGAGGAGGAGTCGAAGCAAGTGGGCTGGTCGCACGAGATCGCACCCTGGATCGTCTTCTTCCAGAACGTCGACGCGATCGTCGGCCCGGACGAGCCGGTCGTCTATCCGGAGCACCTGACCGAGGAGCTCGACTACGAGCTCGAGCTTGCCGTCGTGATCTCGAAGTCCGGCAAGTGGTTCGGTCCCGAAGAAGCAGCGGACTACATCGGCGGGTACGTCATCTTCAACGACATCACCGCACGAGACATCCAACGTCGCGAAATGCGCTCGGGCGTGTTCTCGTTCTGCAAGGCCATCGACACGTTCTGCCCGCTCGGGCCCTGGATCGTCACGCCCGACGAGATCGGCGATCCGCACGATCTGCGGATGGAGCTCCGCGTCAACGGTGAGTCGCGGCAGGAGTCGCACAGCGGCAACATGTCCGTGACGATCCCGGAGATCCTGTCGCACTACTCGGCGCTCGGGTATTCGGCCGGCGACGTCGTCTCGACCGGGACCGTCAGTGGGGTGGCCGGCTTCAGCGAGGACGCCGCGTCGCTTTACCTCAAGCCCGGGGACGTGATCGAGGCTGAGATCGAGAAGATCGGCGTCCTCCGCAACCCGGTGATCTCTTGGCAGGATGCCCACGGTGAGCCGGCGCCGCCGCGCATCTCCTCGTGAGCTGGCCTCGCGACGACGCCAAGCTCGACCGAGTCCAGGCGCTGATGGCGGAAGAGGGTCTGGAGGCCCTCGTCGTTCGGACGCCGGACAATGTCCTCTACCTGACGAACTTCTGGGGGATGAAGGGGTACGACGCGGCGGTCTTCCCCCGCGAGGGGCCGCCGGTGTTGATCACGATCGAGCCGTCCGCTGCCGATGCGGCCGCGAGCGCCTGGACGACGGCCGTCGTGCTCGTGCCCGGGTACGACCCGGGCGACCCGCGTCCGCCGCTCTCGCGCACGCTCGACGCCGTTCGGGAGGCCTCCCGGCCCTACGAGAAGGTCGGGCTCGAGCTTTCTCTCGGCACCCAGGCCTCGGACCGGATGGTGGGCGAGCCGACGACCTTCACGAAGGCCTGGTTCGACGCCTTCCCGCAGGCTGTCGATGCCACGCCCCTCCTCGCGCGCGCGCGTGCACTCAAGACGGAGCAGGAAATCCAGCGGATGCGCCTGGCGAATGAGATCGCGGCGGGGGCGATGGAGCACGTGGCCGCCGAGCTCCGACCGGGGATGAAGGAAAGCGAGGCGGCTGTCCTGTGGGAGGGCTTCGTCCACGGCGAAGGGACAGGCTGGAAGGGGCAGGTGGAGCTCGCGCTCGGCTTCTCACTTGTCTGGTCGGGGCCGGGGATCCGCACGTTCACGGCAACGGGCCACAGGCCGGTGCAGAAGAACGAGCCGACGCTGTTCGAGATCTGGGTCTGCGCGGACGGCTACTGGTGCGACCACACGAAGAACGTGTGCCCCGGAAAGCTCGACGCGCGCTACGAGGAGCTGCTCGATGTGCTGCTCGACGTCTACGGACGCGCGCTCGACCACTGCCGTCCCGGCGCGAGCCTCGCGGAGCTCGATGTCCTGATCCGCGACGGACTTGCGCAGGCCGGCTACCCAGGCCAGCCGTCGCATCCCATTGCGCACGGCGTCGGCGCGCGCGCACACGAGCCGCCGTACGCACACCAGGCGGGCAGCGGCACGATCGAGAAAGGCATGGTGCTCGCGATCGAGCCCGGCGTGTACTGGGAAGGGGGAGGAGGCCTGCGCATCGAGGACAACTTCCTCATCACCACGGACGGTCCAGAGAAGTTGTCGATCTACCCAGACGACTTTCGATGACCTTCTGGACCGGACAGCTCAACGATCCGCACCGCTTCGACGCGCAGGTCGGCTTCTACGACACGACGTTGCGCGACGGCGAGCAGACCGTCGGCGTCGTGCTCAGCCCCGAGGACAAGCTCGAGCTCGCGCGCGGTCTCGACGAGCTCGGGATCGAGCGCATCGAAGCCGGTTTCCCCCGCGTCTCGAAAGACGACTGGCGCGCGGTCGAGCTCATTCGCGACGCCGGCTTGAACGCCGAGGTCTGGGGCTTCTCTCGCGCGGTGGAAGCCGACGTGAAGGCGCTCGTCGAGCTCGGCGTTGAGGCGAGCGTGATCGAATCGCCGATCTCGGACCTGAAGCTCGAAGCCCTCGGCGTCGACCGTGAGGCGATGCTCGAGCGGATCGTCTACGCGATCTCGTTCGCGGTCGAGCAGGGCGTGACGGTTGCCTTCTTCGGGGTGGACGGCACGCGCGCGGACCCGGGTTACTTCGAGACGGTTTACAAGACGGCGATCGAAGCGGGTGCGCAAGAGGCGGTCGTCGTCGACACCATCGGGATCGGAAGTCCCGAAGCGGTCGCCGACCTGGTCGGGCGCACGAAGGAGTGGCTCGGCAAGGAAGTTCCGGTCCACTTCCACGGTCACAACGACTTCGGCCTTGCCACCGCCGCCGCTCTCGCTGCGGTCCGGGCCGGGGCGAGCTGGATCCAGGGCACCGTCAATGGCATGGGCGAGCGGGCGGGAAATGCAAACCTTCCGGAAATCGCTCTGGCGCTGCGCGGTCTCTACGGCGTCGACACGAATCTCCGCCTCGACAAGGCGCGCGCCTTCTCGGAGCGACTGCGCGAGCTCTCGGGCTACGAGCTCGAGCCGTTCAAGCCACTGGTGGGCGACAACCTCTTCCGCCGGGAGTCCGGCGCGGTCGCGAGCCAGTTCCACGATCCCCCGGCAATCGAGCCGTACTCGTCCGAGCTCGTCGCCGCCGAGCGAAGCATCGTGCTCGGCAAGAAGAGCGGCATCGACTCGATCCGCATCAAAGCTGAGGAGCTCGGGCTCGACCTGTCCGACGACGCGCAGCGCGACCTGCTCGTGCGCGTCAAAGAGCTCGGGACCGAGAAGCGGGGGCTGGTCGCCGACGAGGAGTTTCGGCGACTTGCCGACGGCCTAGAAAGTCCCCGCAAAACGACGTAAAGTCGCCCTGGTGAGCCCCCTGGCCGCCCGCACGGAGGTCGCCACCGGCGTTCTGGAGGCTGTCGAAGTCGTGAAGCGCTTCGGCGGCGTCGAGGCGCTTCGCGGCGTATCGCTCGAGCTGTCCGAGCGGGAGATCGTCGGATTGATCGGGCCGAACGGCTCCGGTAAGACGACCCTCCTCAACTGTATCTCCGGCGTCTTCCCGCCGACCTCGGGTCGGATCCTGCTCGACGGAGAAACACTCGCGAGCCGTGGCGGCCACCGAGTCGCACGTGCCGGTGTGGTGCGCACCTTCCAGAACATCCGGCTCTTCGGCGCGCTCACAGCGCTGCAGAACGTGGAGGTCGGAGCGCTCGGCGCCGGCCGCGTCCGGCGCGCGCGTTCGCGAGAGTACGCACTTGGCGTGCTCGACCAACTTGGGATCGCTCATCTAGCCGACCGCTGGGCCGCGACGCTGTCCTACGGCGACCAGCGCCGCCTCGAGGTTGCGCGCGCTCTCGCGGGTATGCCGCGCTTCCTCTTGCTCGACGAACCGGCGGCGGGAATGAACGAGACCGAGTCCGAGGAGCTCAGGAGCTCGATCGAGCAAATCCGATCGGAGCTCGAATGTGGAATGCTCGTCGTGGAGCACGACTTGAGGCTGATCATGCAGCTCTGCGACACCATCTACGTCCTCAACGAGGGGGCCGTGATCAGCCGCGGCACGCCGGAGGAGGTGCGCTCCGATCCGGCGGTCATCGCAGCCTACATCGGCGAAGAGGAGCGTGACGTCGAACGGAAAGGAAGTGTGGAATGAGGAAAAGAAGGATCACAGGCGCGATCGCGGCAGCTGTGCTCGCGCTCGGCGTCTTCGCAACCATCGGCTTCGGCGGCAGCGGACCACACGCGACCGCGCTGAAGAAAGGCACGATCACCATCGGCTACGGCAACAACCTCACCGGATTCCTCGCCGCCCACGACGTCTTGATCTCAAACGGCGCCCTGTTGGCCGTCCAACAGATCAATGCGAAGGGCGGCATCGGCGGCAAGGTGAAGATCAAACTGCTCTTGCGCGACGTCCAGAGTCGACCGGACACGTCAGTTCAGGTGGCCCGCGACCTGATGAACGCGAAGGTGAACGTCCTCGTCCTTCCCTGCAACACCGACTTCCAGGTGGGAATGGCCGCCGTGGCGAACCCTCGTGGCCAGTTCATGCTCTCCCCGTGCAACGCCGACCCGACGGTCGCAAACAAATACGGCAACTACTGGCCGGTGGGGATGGCCGGGAACGCACAGCTCGCGCAGCTCGCGAACTACGCCAAGCTACGGAAGATCAAGAAGGTGTACGTCCTCGACGCACCGCAGATGCTCTATGTCCACCTGATGGCGAATTACTTCAAGAAGGCGGCACCGTCACGCGGGATCCGGGTCGTCGGGGGTGACGACATCCCGTTCGGAGCGACCGGATTCCCGCAGGACTACTCGGCAATCGCAACGAAGATCAAGAACGAATCGAACGGCGCGCAGGCGATCATGACCGGCCTGTTCTCACCGTTCGTGGACTTCCTCGCTCGTGATCTTCGGCGCGCGGGCGTGAACATCCCCGTCCTCGGGACCGACGGGATGGACACGCAGCTTAACCTCACGACCGGGCAAGAGGCGGTCAACGGCTACGGGTTCACCACCTTCGGCTTCCCGAACCAGGGCTCGCCGACGGCCCGGTTCTACGCCCAGTTCAAGGGCCATTTTGGCGCGTCCCCCGACGGGACGTACCCTGCCCTCGGCTACGACACGATCAAGGTGCTCGAGGCGGCGGTACTGAAGTCCGGCGGGATCGACGGCAAGGTGATCGAATCGGCGCTCGCGAACGGCATGACCGTCAACGGAGCACTCGGCCCCATCCGTTACAAGGGCTCCAACCAGCACAACCCGACGAACATCGTCGCTGCTGTGCAGATCAAGAGCGGCAAGTTCGTCAAGGTACTCAAAGGCATTCCGAAGAACATTCCCGCACCGTAGCTTGCGGGAGGACGACCGGACGAAGACTCTCGGGGCCCGTACCGGGCCCCGAGACCTCTTGGAGGTGCAGGACCTCACTGCTCGGTACGGCCGGGTGCTGGCAGTTCGGGGCGTTTCCCTCAAAGTCGCAGAGGGCGAGATCGTCGCGTTGCTGGGTGCCAACGGGGCCGGCAAGACCACGACTCTCGCCTGCATAGCCGGACTCCACCAGTCACGCACCGGGCAGATTCGCTTCGACGGACAGGATGTCTCCCGACTCTCGCCGGAGCGTGTGTTGAGGCGTGGCATCAGCCTCACGCCCGAGGGTCGACGACTCTTCTCGACACTGACGGTGCAGGAGAACCTCTTGCTGGGCGGGGCCGCGCGCGGCCGGCGGAGCCGGAACGACTACGACGCGCTGCTGGCGCTCTTCCCGATCCTCCGTGAGCGCCTTCATCTGCCGGCGGCGCTGCTGTCGGGAGGCGAGCAACAGCAGCTGGCCATTGCTCGCTCACTCATGTCGAAGCCGCGGCTCTTGTTGCTCGACGAGCCCACGCTGGGGCTCGCCCCACGCCTGGTCCGGCTCGTGCTCGATCTCATCGGCCGGCTCCGCGAGGAGCGGGGCCTCAGCGTCCTGTTCGTCGACCAGAACGTCCACCAGGCGCTCGAGCTCTGCGATCGGGCCTACATCATGCGGACCGGGAAGATCGAGGCCGCAGGCTCGCCGGACGAGCTCCGCCGTTCGCGCGAAGTGCAGGCCGCCTACATGGGAGTCGTGTGAGATGACGCAGCTGATCCAGGAGCTCGTGAACGGGGTCTCGCTCGGCTCGACTTACGCGTTGCTTGCGCTGGGACTGGCGATGGTCTTCTCGATCCTCGGCCTGATCAACTTCGCACACGGCGAGCTGGTCACCATCGGCGGCTACACGATGTGGACGCTGTTCAATCACGGGTTTCCCTGGCCGGCCGTGCTCGTGCTCACGCTCGCGGGCACGACGCTCGCAGCCGTCGCCATGGAGCGCATTGCCTTCCGGCCTCTACGGGGGGCGAGCATCGTGACGCTGCTGATCACGTCGTTCGCAGTGAGCTTCTTCATCCAGGTTGCGCTACAGATCTTCGTCTCCGCGGAGCCTCAAGGCATCGGTGTGCCCAACTGGACCGACACCGTGTGGCACATGGGAGACGTCTCGCTCCCCGCGGTCAAGGTCGTGACGTTCGCGGTGACGATCGCCGCGGTCGTGCTGCTCGCCGTCTTCTTGCGCCGGACGCTCCTCGGAGTGGCGATGCGCGCGGCGGCTGAGGACTTCGATGCCGTGCGTCTGATGGGCGTGCGCGCGAACGTCGTCGTCGTGGCGGCGTTCGCAATCTCCGGGCTGCTGGCCGGTGTGGCGGCGGTCCTCTTCTTCACCTCGGCCCCCGGGGTCGACTCCGGCGTGGGCACGCCGCTGGTCATCAACGCCTTCATCGGCGTGATTCTGGGTGGACTCGGAAACCTCTACGGGGCCGTGCTCGGAGGGTTCGTGCTCGGCCTTGCCACGAGCCTCCTCGATGCGAATCTCCACGGGACCTACACCCAGTTCAGCCAGGCGTTCGCACTGGCGATCGTCGTCGGCATCCTCCTGCTACGGCCACAGGGACTAGTCGGCCGGTCCGAAGGGCTTACGTGACCCGCGTGGCGCGCTACTGGGCCGTCGAGTCCGCTCTCGGCACGCTCCCGATCGTCGCCGGGCTGCTTCTGACGGCAGTCTGGGCCTGGGTTTGGGGCGGAGACCAGAGCAAGCTCAGCCACTTCTTCATCAACGTCGTGCTCGTCGTCTCGTTGCAGCTCTTCTCGGGCAACTCGGGAATCCTGTCATTCGGCCACATGGCCTTCGTCGGCACGGGCGCGTACCTCGCAGGACTGCTGACGATCGATCCGGCGCTGAAAAGCACCTTTGCGGGGCTCCCTCACTTCCTCGTTTCGCCGCACTGGAACTGGATGCTCGCTCTTCTCGCGGGCGCGGCCGCCGCGGGAGTGCTTGCAGCCGTAAGCAGCCTC
Organism: Gaiellaceae bacterium; assembly: GCA_036393535.1. Lineage (GTDB taxonomy): Bacteria > Actinomycetota > Thermoleophilia > Gaiellales > Gaiellaceae > 3-1-20CM-4-69-9. The sequence continues at coordinate 10,218 of DASWGR010000073.1, forward strand.
GCCATCTTGCGCCTCGACGGGGCGAGCGCCGTGATCGCGATCCTTGCACTCCTCCTGATCGCCGACATCGTCTTCACCGCGTGGACCGGCGTGACTCGCGGCGCCGGCGGCCTCTATCCGCTGCCGGGCGAAGCGACCGTCACCCACACTTTTCTCGTGGCGGTCGTCGCCGTCCTGGTCGCCCGGCTGTTCAAGGACTCGCGGACGGGCCTCTTACTCCAGGCCAGCCGAGAGGACGCGTTCTCCGCCGCTTCCGTCGGCGTGGCCGTGCGCCAGTACCGTGTTCGCGCCTGGATCTTGAGCGGCGTGCTTGCCGGGGCGGGTGGCGCGCTCTTCGGCTGGTGGATCACGACGATTACGCCGGCGAACTTCTTCCTCGAGCCGACCTTCGCACTCATCGTCATGTTCATCGTCGGCGGCACCCGCACGGTTGGCGGAGCCGTGATCGGAGCCGCGCTCGTTACGCTCGTGCAGGAAGAGTTCCGCAACTACGAGGATCGCAGCGTCAATCTTGGCTTCCTCACACTGCACCGTCTCACGGGTCTCACCCAGTTCGCACTCGTGCTAATGATCCTCGTCGTCATGTACTTCAGACCGGAGGGCATCCTGGGACGCCGCGAGCTGGACGAGTCTTTGCGGTCGCTTGCGAGGAGGTCGCGTGCCGCGACTCGCTGAGCGATGGGCCCTCGTCACCGGAGGCGGGCGGGGTTTCGGCCGCTCGATTGCGCTCGGGCTCGCGCGCGAAGGGTCGAACGTGGCCGTCCACTTCAACACGTCGCGCGATGGGGCCGAAGCAGTCGCGGAAGAAATCCGCGGCCTCGCCCGCGAGGCCTTCACCGCGCAGGCAGATCTGACCAGCTGGGAGGAGATCCGCCGGCTGGCCGACGAGGTCTTCGGGCGGGTCCCCAGGCTCGACGTCCTCGTCAATAACGTCGGCGACGTCGCACCAGAGCAGATGTCCTGGCGTCAGGTGACCGAGGAGCTGATCGACCGGGTCCTGGCCGTGGACGTCAAGGGCACAATGCTCGTGACGCACGAGATCGGCAGCCGGATGCTCGAGCAGGGAGGCGGAACAATCGTGAATGTTTGCTCCAACGTGGTGGTGACGGGGAGTCCGAGGGCGCCGCAGTATGCGGCCTCCAAGTACGGCGTGCTTGGGCTGACGAAGTCTTACGCAGGCGCGTTCGCGCCGCGCGTGCGCGTGAACGCGCTCGGCCCCGGCTTCATCGAGACTGAGTCGACTTTGAGTAGGGAGGACTGGCGTTCGGGGCGACGCGATGACATCCTCTCGAGGACGCCGCTGGCTCGGATTCCGGGGCCGGATGAGCTTGTCGGGGTTGTCATCTTTCTCGCCTCCGACGACTCGGCTCACATGACCGGCAACTTCGTGCTTTGCGACGGAGGCTTCAGCATGGTGGGCGCGTGAAGGACGATCCCAAGTTCGAACAACTGAAGCAGCGGCTGGCCGAGACGCAGGACCTGACGAATGCCTCTGCTCTGCTGTTCTGGGACCAGCGCGTGATGATGCCCCCGGGCGGCGCGGCTGCTCGCGCCGAGGCGATCGCGACCGTCACGCGCTTGACGCAGGAACGCTTCGTCAACGCCGAGATCGGGCGCCTTCTCGAGGATCTGCGCGGCCTCGAGGAGAGCTCGGACTACGACTCGTTCGAGGCGAGCCTGATCCGCGTCACGCGGCGCGACTACGACAAGGCCACGCGCGTACCGCCGGAACTCGTCGGTGAGATCAACCGCACGTCCGCGCTCGCCCTCTCGGCATGGGGGCCGGCGAAAGAAAAGTCGAACTTCGAGGCGTTGCGGCCACATCTCGAGAAGAATCTCGAGCTGCGCCACCGCTACGTCGAGTGCTTCGACCCGCCCGACGAGACGTACGACGTCCTCCTCGACAACTTCGAGCCGAACATGAAGACCGCGGAGGTCCGTGAGATCTTCGACGAGCTGAAAGAGGAGCTCGTGCCGCTGATCAGGGAGATCGCCGACGCCGGGGAGATCGACGACTCGTTCCTGCAGACAGAATTCGACCAGGAGGCCCAGCGGGCGTTCAGCCTCGACGTGCTGGGACGCTTCGGGTACACCGAAGACGAGTGGCGAATCGACCAGACGGCGCACCCCTTCATGACGACTCCGGGCCACCGCGACATACGCCTCACCACGAACTTCCGCCCGGACGATCTCAGCTCACTCTTCGGAACGATGCACGAGTTCGGGCACGGCATCTATGAGTGGGGCGTCGACGAGTCGCTCGCGAGGACGCCGCTCCACTCAGGAGTGTCGCTCGGCCTGCACGAGTCTCAGAGCAGAACCTGGGAGAACCTCGTCGGGCGCAGCCGGTCGTTCTGGCGCTACTTCTATCCACGGCTGCGGGAGACTTTCCCGGCGCAGCTCGGCTCCGTCGAAGAGGAAGCGTTCTATCGTGCCGTGAACAAGGTGCAGCCCTCCCTCATCCGCATCGACGCCGACGAGGTGACCTACAACCTGCACATCATCCTGCGCTTCGAGCTCGAACAGGACCTGATCGACGGCCGCATCGCCGTTGCAGACCTGCCCGAGGTCTGGAATGCACGGATACACGAGTATCTCGGGCTCGAAGTTCCCGACAACGCCCACGGCGTGCTTCAGGACATGCACTGGGCGGGCGGCGGGTTCGGATATTTCCCGACCTATGCGCTCGGCAACGTCATCTCCGTGCAGATCTGGGAGCGGGCGAAGGAAGACCTCGGCGATCTCGACGAGCGCTTCGAGCAGGGTGAGTTCGGCGAACTGCGCGAATGGCTCCGCGAGCACCTCTATCGGCTCGGCCGCAAGTTCACGCCGCAGGAGACGATCGAGCGCGTCACAGGCAGTCCGATCGACGCGAAGCCCTACGTGTGCTATTTGCGCGAGAAGCTCGCCCCCCAGGCCGTTTGACGGTCGCGACGGAATCGCCGCTACTCGAGCGGCTGAAGGCCGTCCTAGCGGAGGTTGCGGATCTTTATCACGCGCAACAGATCCTCGAATGGGACGCGCGCGTGTCGATGCCTCACGCGGGCGCCGAGGCCCGTGCGGACGTGGCGTCGACGGTGACGCAACTGGCGCACGGGCGCTTCGCCTCGGACGAAGTCGGGAAACTGCTTGAAGACGTGGAGGCGGCCGGGCACGATCCCGATTCCGTCGAAGGAGCGTTGATCCGGATCGCGCGCCGCGAGTGGGACCGTGCAAGCCGGATCCCACCGGAGCTGGCCGGCGAGATGGTGCAGGCGAGCGGCGTGGCCGTGGCCGTGTGGGACGAGGCGAAAGCCGCGTCGGACTTCGAGTCCTTCAGCCCTCACCTCGAGCGTCAGCTCGAGCTCAAGCGTCGCTACATCGCGTGCTTTCCCGAGACGGAGGAGCCGTACGACGTTCTCCTCGACGAATACGAGGAAGGGCTGACGACTTCGCAGGTCGAGGAGATCTTCGGGCGCCTGAAAGGCGAGCTCGTGGAGCTCGTCGACCGGCATCGAGGCGACTCGGTCGCAGAGATCGCCGGCCCCTACCCGATCCGGCGCCAGCAGGAAGCAGGCCGTCTGGTGCTGGAGGCGTTCGGCTACGACCCCAAGTCCTGGCGGCTCGACGAGACCCCGCATCCGTTCGCGGCCAAGCCCGGTGCGGGCGACATCCGCCTGACGACTCACACGGACGAGAGGGATCTGACCTCGCTGTTCTCGACGATGCACGAGTTCGGGCACGGCGTCTACGAGTTCGACATCGATCCTTCGTTCGCGCGAACGCCCCTCGGACGGGGAACGTCGAGTGCGATCCACGAATCGCAGAGCCGGACCTGGGAGAACCTCGTCGGGCGGAGCCGAGGCTTCTGGCACTGGTTCTATCCGCAGTTGCAGGCCCTCTTCCCCGATGCGCTGGGCGCGGTCGACGAAGCCTCGTTCGTGCGGTCCGTGAGCGCCGTCCGGCCCGGGCTGATCCGCGGCGATGCGGACGAGGTGACCTACGGGCTCCACATCGTCCTGCGGTTCGAGCTCGAACGGGAGCTGCTCGCCGGCACCGTCGCAGTGGGTGATCTGCCGGAGGTCTGGAACACGCGGATGAAGGAGTTCCTCGGCGTAGACGTCCCCGACGATGCGCGCGGCGTGCTCCAGGACATGCACTGGGCGGGCGGTCTGTTCGGGTACTTCCCGACCTACCAGCTCGGTAACGTGATCTCGTTGCAGATCTGGGATTGCGCGCGTGCGCAGCTAGGCGAGCTCGAGGAGCAGTTCGAACGCGGAGAATTCGGTCCACTGCGTGAGTGGCTGAGCGAGCAGATCTATCGCCACGGCAGCAGGTACCCACCGCCGGAGCTGCTGCGACGCGTGACCGGGTCCGAGATCGATCCCGAGCCGTACCTGAAGTACCTCCACGCCAAGTTCGCGTGAGAGCCTGCGTCATCGGCGCAGGCGCCATCGGCAGCCTGTTTGCCGCACATCTCGCGACTGTCGCCGACGTGCTCGTGCTCACGCGTCGCCAAGAGCACGCGCAGGAGCTGAACGACCAGGGGCTGCGGGTCAGCGGAGGGCATGACTTCACGGCGCATGTGACGGCGGCGTCCGATCCGGGCGACCTGCCGGACTTCGACATGGGCATCATCGCGACGAAGGCGACCGGCCTCGAGGCTGCGGCCGAGTCACTGTCGGGCCGGTTCCCGGGCGCGATGATCATGACCGTCCAGAACGGTCTCGGTGCGGAGGAGGTCGTCCGCCGCCATGGGAATTGGCCGCTGATCTCGGCTGTGACCTTCATGAGCGGGACGAAGCACTCCGACACGCACGTCGAGTACATCCTGGACACGCCGACGTGGCTCGGGCCGTATGGGGACACGCCGTACGAGCGCGTACAGGAGCTCGCGCAGCTGCTGGTCGACTCGGGGCTCAAGGCGGAGGCTTTGCCTGACCTGCGGCCCGCGCAGTGGTCGAAGTTGATCTTCAATGCGACCGTGAACGGCGTCGCTGCTTTGACCGGCCTTCCGCACGATGCACATTTCGCCGCCGAGAGCGGCGAGGCCGATCTCGGCCGTCTCGTCCACGCGCTCGTCGACGAGGGCAAGCGTGTCGCCGCGGCGGCGGGCGTCGAGCTGCACGACGATCCCTGGGAAATGAACGTCCATGCGACCAAGCGTGGTAGCGCGCACTATCCGTCGATGCTCGAGGACGTCGATGCTCGGAGGCCGACGGAGGTGCAGTTGATCAACGGCGCCCTCGTCCGAGAGGCGGAGCGCTGGGGCGTGGATGCCCCGCTGCAGACCGCCCTTTACCGGCTCGTCGCGGCGCGAGAGGCGTCGTACTCGTGAGAGTGTGCGTCGTCGGTTGCGGAGCGGTTGGTTCGCTCTTTGCGGCGAATCTTGCGCGGCTCGAAGACGTCGAGGTCTGGGCCTACGACCTCTTCGAGGAGCATGTCGAGGCGATCAACCGCGATGGTCTCCGGCTCAGCGGTGCGGGTGACGTGTTCGGGCGGCTGACGGCGACCTCCGACCCGAGCGAGCTCCCGGTCTGCGACTTTGGAATCGTGGCGACGAAGGCGATGCACACTGCCGCTGCGATCGAAGCGACGGCGGCTGCGTTCGCGCACGGATGTGTCGCGACCGTCCAAAACGGCCTGGGGAACGAGGAAGCGATTGCAAACCACGTCGAGCGGGTGATTCGCGGCACGACCTTCCCTGCCGGCAAGCTGCTCGAGCCGGGCCACGTCCAGTGGGACGTCAAGGGGGACACGACGCTGGGGCCATTCGAGCCGCGACCGGCGCCGTTGGACGAGATCGAGCGCCTCGCCGAGGCCTGTACGCGCGCGGGCATGCCGACGACGGTCGTGCGGGACGCGCGCGGCCCGCAGTGGCGGAAGGTGATCTTCAACGCCGCCACGAATCCGGTCGGCGCGCTCACACGTCTGACGCACGGCCGTGTGTGCGAAGACCCCGAGCTGCGGCGGCTCGTGAGCGGCCTCGTCGACGAGGGCAAGGCCGTTGCGGCCGCACAGGGGATCGAGCTCGACGCCGATCCGGAGGACTTGATCGACCACGCGGCGAAGCCGGAGATCGCCTACGGCCACAAGGCGTCGATGCTCCAGGACGTCGAGTCGCGCCGCCCGACGGAGATCGACTACCTGAACGGCGGCATCGTTCGCTTCGGCGAGGAGCACAGCGTCCCGACGCCGTTGAACCGCGCGATCTGGTCGCTCGTGAAAGGGTTGGAGCAGTCATGGTGACCCGCCAGGAGGTCGACCGCCGCTACCGGCTGATCCGGGAGGCGATGGCGGAGCAGCACCTTGACGCCGTGCTCGTCTGCGGTTCCGAGTACACCGGTTTCGAGGGCGCCGTCACGTACATGTCCGGTTTCGTAATCGTGCACCGTTACGCCTACGTCCTGCTGCCGCGGGAGGGCGATCCTACGATCATCTTCCCGGCCGAGGCACGCTACGTCGGGGAGCACGGGACGTCGTGGATCGAGGACCAGGTCTTCGTGGAGCGGCCGGGCAAGTACATCGGCGACCGCCTGGCGGCACAGCGCGTGGGCGTGTACGGCCTCGACTACGTGATGGCCGTTCGGGACTTCGAGGCGACGCACCTACGCGTGGAGTTTGTGCCGTTCGACCTCGAGTTCGACCTCGCGCGGGCCGTCAAGAGCACCGAGGAGATCGAATCGGTGCGCGACTCGGTGCGCATCAACACAGAGGGCTTCTGGGCGTTTCTCGAGGAGTACCGGCCGGGCAAGTCGGCGGCGGAAGTGCTCGCTCCTGCCGAGCGGCTCTTCGTCGAGGAAGGCTGCGGGCGCCTGACCATGAACATGGTGCTGATCGGGCCGGAGTTCGCGGTGGCACGCAAGCACATGATTCTCGGCGACTTCTGCATCCCGTCGCTCGAGATCGCCGGTCCGGGTGGCCACTGGGTCGAGGTGTCGCGCGCGCTCGGAGAGCCCAATGCGGAAGTGAGCAGGATGCTGGAGGCCTATGAGGAGTACTTCGAGGCGGCCAAGTCGGCTCTCCGTCCCGGCGCGACGGCTCACGACGTACACCGGGCAGTCTCGAAAGGTTTCACCGACCGTGGCTACCACCTCGGCCACGTCACGGGCCACTCGATCGGCATGACGATGATCGAGCATCCGAAGATCGGAGAAGGGATCGAGACCGAGATCCGCGAGAACATGGTCTTTTCGATGCATCCCCACGTGATTGCGGACAACGGCGTGGACTGCCTCTACATGCAGGACACGTGGCTCGTCACCGCAGACGGCGGCGAGCCGCTTGCGGGACTGCCGATGCGGATCTTCCGCGCGGGCGAGTCGCGCTCTTAGAGCTGCCGGACTATTTTTTCGTTTTTCTGATGTGCCTCACCCGCCCTCCTCTCGATACGCCGGAGCGAGACACGGGAGGCGGCGAAACACAGCGTGCTCAGGACGAACAGCGCTGCGAAGACGACATCGCGAGTGAATACCACGGCGACTACGCCGCTGCCGGCGTAGATCACGAGATGCCATCGCGAGAACCAGCCGCTTCGACGAGATTGCAATCGCTGCTGTTTCCTCTCGGCCAGCTCGACTGCAAGCGGCGCATCGCGCGGATCAGCAACCGCCTCGCCTCTCGCGACCGCACGGGCAACCCGGCGCCGCTGCTCGATGGGGGCGCTCTTCCACTTTCGAGCCCAATCGTCGCCGCGGAGCTTCAACTGCGCCTGAGCTGCGCTCAGTGGCCGCAGGCGCAGATCGTCTCGCCGAGCTCCGACCGCTCCAGCTTGAGACCGCAGCGCCCGCAGAGTGGCGGGGCGATTCGGGCCCGCACGAGCAGCGCCCTCATCAGACTGGCCCAGAGAACCATGTAAGGGAGGAGGAGTTGGCCGCTCATGTCTCCGGATATCGGCTCAGAGGCCGCCGGGGTTTAGCGCACGATCACGACTTGGGTCATCCGGGCGGGATGCAGGGAGCAGAAGAGCCGGTAGGTCCCTGGCCGGGTGAACCGGTACGTGAAGGTGCCGTCCCGCATGCTCGGAGACGCGAACCCGGCAGGGCCGGTCGCGAGCGTGACGTCGTGGTCGACTCCCCCGCGGAAGCGCCAGGTGAAGCTCGCCCCGCGCCGCAGCGAGACGCGTTGCGCGCCGAAGGCATAGTCGCCGACCCAGGTGCTGCGGATGTCGCGGTGGAGTGGCCCCGCGGGACGCTTGAGGAGCTCGATGCTGACCTGCTCTGCCGTAGAGGGCGCCGGCAGCGTGGAGGAGTACGCGGCGCACGAAGAGGCCGGGCCCGGCGCGAGGTACATGATCATGATCCCCATGACTCGGACGTGAGGACGGGCGTTGTCGTAGGTCGCGGTGAGACGCACCGTGTCACCGGCGCGCACGGGCCTGCCCGCCGGATCCGCGAAGCCCGTCATGTGCAGCGGCCCCGGCTCGTGCAGGACGGGGTGCGGAAACACGAGGCCCCAGGTCGGATACGAAGTGAAGAGGGATCCGCAGCTCGTGTCGGTCACGTCCAGCGAAACGCCGCCGCCGTGCAGGTGACCGCCGGCAGCGACGAACCGGCCGCTCTCCGGCATCTGGAAGTCGGCAGTACGCGAGACGGTTGCGCCGGGCTTTCCGGTCCCGGCCACGTTGAAGACGGGATCGGCGCGGCAGTTCTTGACGTCGAGCCAGACGGGCTTGACGGCGGTGAGAGGCTCGCCGGTGACATAGCGAACCGTGTAACGGATCCGCACCACCATCGAGTGTGAGTGGTGGTTCATCAGCATGTAGAGAAGGCCCCAGGTGTCGGCCCCGCGGTTGGGGTAGCCGTAGCCCTCCGGCAGGGACAGAGCGAAGTGCTCTTCGCCCTCGGCGTAGAACCGCTCTGCCCGTAGGTTCGAAGTGTTGCCCGAGTAGTCCTCGATGCTCGAGCATGTGGAGTCGGGCACACCCACCTTTGCGAAGACAACGTGATGAAGCATCACGTCCTGCATCGGCACCGGATTGCCGAGGACGTCGACGACCTCGGCGCTCATCCCGACGACGTACCCGTCCACCTTCGGCGAGGGCGCGAGCCGAATTCCTCGCGCAACCTCGTAGGCGGTGACCGTGATCGGTGTCGTCTCGAGGACGACGGTCTCGGTGCCCGCCGCCGCTCGACCGGGCAGGACGAGCACGGCCAGGCCCGCCACGAACAGCAGGCGGAGAGCTAGGCGCATCGGAGCGAATGTACCACCGGTAGGTGCTGGGTAGAATGACCCCGTGGGCTGGCTGATGATCGCCCTGGTGATTGGGACCGTTGCTGCCGTCATCGGCGCGGAATGGCCGCGGCTTTCCGGCCGATTCGGGAACGAGGCGCGACAGCGACGAGAGCGCATAGAGCGCAAGAGCCAGCTCAAGCTCCTCAAGACGGAGACCGAGGAGTTCGCGGCGAGCGTCGAGCGCGACCTCAACGAGCTTCCGACGATCGAAGAAACCGACCGGAAGCGTTAAGTCGATCTACGGCCGGACGAAGGTCGTCCGCAGAGTTCGCGTGTTCGGCAGGATCCGGGCGACGTTCTCCATGTTTTTCGCCTCCTGATAGTCGGAGACGGTGAGGGTCAGTGTGTGTCGGCCGCGCGCATCGCCGGCCAGAGAGAGGCGCGCACGGCCAGACGCAAAGGAGACGGGGACGAAGTCGCCGTCGATGCGAGCCTGGAACGACAGAGGGTCGACTCCGGAGCCGCTGTCCGCGACCGCCAGTTCGAGGAACCCGTTCCGGACGCCGAGCACTCGGACCGACGGAGGCTGGACGTCGCCCAGCCAGAACCGGAAGCGGAACGCGCCGGATCGTGCGTCGAGCGGCGTGTCGAAGACGACGTCGTACACGCCGGGAGCGGGGAGGGCGACGCCGGCGATGAGCCGGTGCCGCCCATAGCCGGTGCGATAGGGGTTCTGGTCGAACGGGAGACCCGTGTAGCCGGCGAGCCGATTCTCGTCGCCGGCGCGTACGACGCGCGGCTCGACCTGGACACCGTGTGTACGTGTGATCACCGCCACGCCGAAGTTTGCAATCCGCCGCCGGATGCGTACGCGATACACGATCTCGCGACCACTCAGGCGGACCGGGAAGGCAGCGTGGCCGGGCAGGACATCGGGATAACGATAGGAGGACACACGTGACGCCCCGCGCGAAGTGTCCGCGAGGTAATTGCCCGGCCGCACGAGCGCGACGTTCCGGTCGAGTCGAAGCCGCGGGCGCTCCACTCGGAACCAGAACGGAATCCTGCGCATGGTGCCCTCGCGCGAAAGCACCACGAAGCCGGT
>DASWGR010000074.1:0-11552 GCA_036393535.1 Gaiellaceae bacterium
CATCGCCGCGCGGTCGATCTCGTACGACGCGAGGATCGGCGACGGGCGGAGCCCTTGACCGAGAGCGTCGAACCTCCTTCCACCGGTTCGGCTGAGGACGACGCATGGCTACGTTTCGAGCGGGAGCGAGTACAAGCAGCGCTGAAGCAACTTCCGGATCAGCAGCGAGAAGCACTGGAGCTCGCCTACTACGGTGGCTTCACACAGTCCGAGCTCGCGGAGAGGCTCGGAGAGCCCGTGGGTACGATCAAGAGCAGGATGTTCACCGGCCTTGCGCGGCTGCGCGAGCTGCTGGCAGACCCCAGACCCGGAGAGACGGCATGGAAGCCGACGCCCTACACGACCTGACCGCCGCGTACGCGCTCGACGCGCTCGACGCCGAGGACGCGCGCCGGTACGAAAACCATCTCGCACATTGCGAGCGTTGCCAGCGCGAGCTCGCAGAGCTGTCCGAGTCTGCGGGTGCACTTGCGTATGCGTCCGAGGCACCGATGCCGTCTGCTGACCTTCGCGGCCGGATTCTCGACCAGGCGAAAGCCGAGCGGCCCAATGTCGTACCGCTGCAGCCTCGCTGGCTCCGTCCCGTCATCGCTGCCGCCGCGGTGGCCGCGTGCGCCGCGGTCGTGCTCGGGCTCTGGGCGCTCTCGCTCTCGGGCAAGCTCGATCGCAGGGACGCTGCTCTGGCGGCGCACGAGCGCGTGGCGCAGATCCTCGCGCAGCCCGGCTCGCACAAGATCCCGTTCTCGCGCGGGACGCTCGTCGTGGCGCCTGACGGCAGCGCCGCTCTGGTGCTGAACAAGCTCGCCGACCCCGGGTCCGACCGCACGTACGAAGCGTGGGTCGCGGACGGCGGTGCTCCACAGCCCGCCGGGTTGTTCGCGGGAGGAACGACAGTCCCAGTCCCCCTCGAGCAGCCGGTACGGGCCGGGGCAACCGTGATGGTCACCGAGGAGAAGGCAGGCGGGACGGAAGCTCCTTCGCAGGCGCCGTTCCTGATCGTCAGGAACGCGCCTCAGAGCTAGAATCGGGCGCTTGCTTCGCCGCAGACGTAGCGCCCGCGTGCCTGCCTCCAACGGACATCGGCGGAGGATCCGCAAGCTCCGCCTCGCAGCCCTCCTCTTGCTCCTCGTTCTGCTCGGCCTGATCTCCTTCACGTTCGGGCTCATCACCGCGGTCGCGAGTCAGATTCCGACGTGTGATCCCGGCCATGTTCAGCGCGAAGTCGACGGCCACATCTACGCGAACGACGGGCACACCATCCTCGCCACCTTGCGCGGCTCCGAGAGCCGCATCCTAATCGGCACGAACGATGTTGCGCCGATCATGCAACAGGCGATCGTCGCGGTCGAAGACAAACGCTTCTACGAGCACAACGGCGTCGATCTGCGTGGCATCGGACGCGCCGTCTGGGCGGACGTCGCGAGCAAGAAGGTCGTGCAGGGCGGCTCGACGATCACGCAGCAGTTCGTCAAGAATTCCTGTGTCACATCCGCACGGACGATCAGCCGCAAGCTCAAGGAGGCCGCACTCGCCTGGCAGCTCGAGCAGCGCTGGCCGAAGCTGCGCATTCTCACCGCCTACCTCAACACCATCTACTTCGGGAACGGTGCCTACGGCATCCAGCGCGCGGCGCAGACGTACTTCAACACGACGGCCTCGAGACTGACCCTCCCGCAGGCGGCATTGCTCGCCGGGATCCCTGCGGACCCATCACGTTTCGATCCGGTCGCGAATCCTCGAACTGCGCGAGCACGTCGACTGGAAGTCCTGAAGGCAATGTTCGCACAGGAGGAGATCTCCGCGCGCGATTTCAAAGGGGCTGCGCGGGCACCTTTGCCCCGAGCGGCCGACGTCCACCTGCCGGGCATTCAGGGACCTGCGCCCTATTTCGTCAACTACGTGAAGCAGCAGCTGATCGAGAAGTACGGAACCCGGCGCGTCTTCGGCGGCGGCCTCAACGTTCAGTCGACGATCGATCTACGGCTGCAGAAATTCGCGAGACGGGCCATCGAGACCGTGCTCAAGGAACCGAACGGGCCGTCGGCGGCACTGGTGTCCATCCGCCCGGCCACCGGAGAGGTGGTTGCAATGTACGGCGGCGACAACTTCCGCCAGAGCCAGTTCAATCTCGCGGTGCAGGGAGAGCGGCAGCCGGGCTCGTCCTTCAAGCCATTCGTACTGGCGACCGCGCTCAAACAGGGCATCTCGCCGGTGACGACCTTCCCGTCGAAGCCCGTTCTCATCTTCATGGGCGACAAATACTGGCCGGTGCACAACTACGAGAACGACTACATCGGCTCTGCCGACCTCGCCACCGCGACCATCGTTTCGGACAACAGCATCTTCGCGCAGCTGACCCGCCTGGTGGGACCGGCCAACGTGGCGCGGACCGCGCACGAGCTCGGTATCACGCGGCACCTGAATCCCTACTTTGCGATCGGGCTCGGCGCCGATGCCGTCAGCCCGCTCGAGATGGCACGCGCGTTCTCCACGTTCGCGAACGGTGGCCGCCGGGTCGACAGCTCTGGCTTCGGGAACCGTCCCCGCGCGATCGCGCGCATCAGCAACGCCGAGGGTCACATGGTCGAAGACAACCGGCCGGTGAACCGCGTCGTTCTCGACCGTGATCAGAACGCGTTGCTCACGAGCATCCTCGAGGGCGTCGTCCGCTCCGGGACCGGCAAACGGGCCAGTCTGGCGGACCGCACTGTCGCGGGCAAGACCGGCACGACCGAGAACTACGGTGATGCGTGGTTCGTCGGATACACGCCGCAGCTCACCACTGCCGTATGGGTCGGGTACCCGAACAGGCTGACGCCGATGTTGAGCCAATACCACGGTCAGGCGGTGGCCGGCGGGACCTTCCCCGCCGACATCTGGCGCGTCTTCAACCAGCTGGCCCTTGCCGGAACGACGCCCCAGTCGTTCCCGCCGTACTCGTACCAGTACTCCTCGACCAAGCGTGTGGTGTGGCGCGACGGCGTCCTCCGGCTCGACAACGGCAATTGCCGCGAGACCGAGTTGGTCTCGTACTTCGTCGGACACGGGCCGAGCCGCGCCGCCGACTGCAAGCCGAACGAGGTCGAGGTGCCGCGCGTGATCGGCATGTCGCTCGCACGCGCGAAGATCCGGCTCGGCGCGCAGCCCCTTACGTCGAACGTGGTCTACAAGCCGGCGCAGGCGAAGCAGCGCGTCGACCTCGTCCTCGATCAATTTCCGCGCAAGGGACACCTTTCGTCATACGACACCGTGACGCTCGTCCTCGCGAAGCCGCTGCACGGCGTCGTGCCAAAGCTGATCGGGCTGTCGCTCGGAGACGCGCGGCGTCGACTAAGTGCGCGAGGCCTGGTGCTGGTGATCGAGCGCTCCGTGCACGGCCGCACGGACCGGGTGCTCGCCCAGAGGCCGGTCGCCGGCGTTGCGGCTGCTCCGGGCATGAAGATCAGGCTTGTCGTAGGTCCCGGCTGAGAAAGGGCGAGCCGGCCTCGCCGTAGCGCCAGTTCAGCTCGGTGGCGCGCGTGATGCCGATGCGCGGTCCCGTGACGATCTCGGGGATCTCGGTGCGCGGCTCGAGCTCGAACGGAGGGACGTCGAGCGCACGTCCGTCGTGCGCACGCGTGATTCCGAGCGCTTGGCAGAGCTTTCCCGGCCCTGAGCAGAGCGCCCGCACGTCCTTCACCCCGCGCCGGCTCTGCTGGACGTCGAGCCCACTCGTCGGCTCCAGCGCCCGGATGAGCACGGCCTCAGGGATGCCTCTCGCTCCGCAGACGAGATTCAGGCACCAGTGCACGCCGTACGAGCGGTAGACGTACGCGTGCCCGGGCGGGCCGAACATCGCCGCGTTACGCGCCGTTCGGCCGCGGTAGCCGTGACTGGCGGGATCCTCTTGGTCGTACGCCTCCACCTCAACGATCCGGCCGCCGACACCGTCGACGAGCAGCGTCACGGCGATCAGGTCCGGTGCAACCTCGTGAACGCTCCGCGCGAAGAAGTCACGCCTCAGCATTCGCCTGGGCGTCGTAGCGGAGAAGAGCCGGGAAAGTAGCCGCGAGCAGCAGGCAGCCCGCAACGCACGCGACGCCGCCCGAGACGATCGAGAAGCGCAGGCTGGTCACCGACGCGAGCGCGCCCGCTTCGAGGTTCCCGAGCGACGGCGCGGCGGCGACCTGCATGAACTCGATCCCAGAGACACGACCGAGCACCGACTTCGGAGTGATCCGGTAGAGCATGACCGAACGCAGAATCGCGCTGATCTGATCGCCGAGGCCGGCCAGCGCCAACAGCAGCAGTGCCAGCCAGAGCTGTTGCGCGAAACCGAAGGCCGCAATCGCCAGCCCCCACAGCGAAGCGGTGATGACGACTCCGAGACCTTGCCGGCGCACGTGCCGTAGGGGCCCGGAGAGCAACGAGACGAGCAAGGCGCCGGCCGCTGGCGCCATATAGAGGTAACCGACCAGCGATGGATCGCCGAACCGGTGTGCCGCGATCGCCGGGAAGAGAGCGCTCGGCATCCCGAAGATCATCGCGTTGGTGTCGACGAGGAAGAACCCGAGGATCACCGGCTGGCTGCGCACATATCGAAATCCGGCGACGATCGAGTTCCAGCTCGGCCGGTCGGCGTCCTCCCTCGAGACGAGCCGGGGCAAGAGCGCGACCGCAGCAAGCGCGCCGATATAGGAGAGGGAGTCGCCGAGGTAGACCCACTTGAGGTCGACGAACTTGATCAGAAGACCGGCGAACGCCGGGCCGCCTACGGCACCGAATTGGGACGTGACGCTATTCAGCGCCGAGGCTGCCATGAAGTGCGACTCGTCCACGAGTTGGGGCGTCATCGACCGCTGCGCGCCCACGCCGATGCTGAAGGCGGCGGAAATCACCAACTGGAAGACGTACAACGGCCAGACGCGCGGATGGCTGAGCGCTGCGTTCGCGGCGAGCCCGAGGCTGCCGGCGACCATCCCCACCTGCTGCACGAACATCACGCGACGACGATCGAACGCATCGGCGAACGCCCCGCCGATCACGGTCAGCGTCGTCAGCGGGACGAGGTGCGTGAGCGAGATGAGGCCGACGGCGAGTGTCGAGCCGGTGAGCTGGTACATCTGGTAGGCGAGCGCGACCTCGGCTATCTCCGTGCCGATGAACGAGACGCCCTGCCCGAACCAGAGCCGCCTGAACGCGGGATAGCGGCGAAGCGGCGTGACGTCGAGCGCGAACCGCGAAGCTCGTTGACGCAAGCCACGGCGCTCGGCCGCAGCGACCCCGGGTTCATCCGTCAAAACAGCTTGGCGTCGTCCGTAGCGAAGCCGAGACAGCTCATCCAGGTCGCGTCGGCCACGCGCCGCATTATCGCGGCCGGACAGCCGCCTGTGCGCGAGTCACAAAAGGGGTATGACGCTCCCGCAATCCGGTGAGCCGGACGACCGGGAAGTGGGGCTTCCGCACGCGCGCGCGAGGGACGATCCTCGAAAGGGTATGCCTGCGCCCACCTCAGAAGCGCCCACCTACAGCGGACAACTAGAGCAGCTACTCGAAGTACGTGTCTTCGTGGGCGTACGGCGGGGCGCAGCAGCAAAGGAAGCGAAGGCGCCCGATTGCCCGGATCTCGTGCCACGCGCCCGGCGGAATCAACACCGCGTCGCCTACGGCGAGCGGGCGCCGATCGCCATCGAGCTCCATCTCGCCTTCGCCTTCGAGCACGAAGTAGACCTCCTCGCTGCGGCGATGATAGTGGCGCTGTGTCGTCTGCCCGGAGTCGAGCGTCGCCTGCGCGAGACTCTGCAGCGCTGTGTGGTGCAGCTCCTGGATCGTCGAGCCGTCCTTCGTCGTGAACGGCGCGACATTCGTGAGCGATGTGACCTCCATCTCGCCCGGCGCAGGCTACGCAGCGCTTGCGACTGCGGCGCCAAGCACCTCGACGACACGGTGCTGGTCGGAGGCGTCGATCTGCGTGAAGAACGGGAGGGCGAGCGTCCGGCTCGACGTGTCCTCCGCGACGGGGCAAAGGCCAGGCGCAAACCCGTACCGTTCGCGCATGTACGACTGCAGATGGATACACGGCACGTACTCCGCCGTCGCGATTCCCTCCCGCCTTAGCTCGTCCATCACCACTGCACGGTCGAGCCCTGCGTCGAGCTTCACCACGTACACGAACCACGAGCGCTTGTGATCGGCGTCGCCGGCGGACGGGGCCTCGACACCGTTCACGTCCTCGAGCAGCTCGCCGTAGCGTTGTGACGCTGCCTCGCGAAGCTCGAGGATACGGTCGAGCTTCTCGAGCTGGGCAAGCCCGATCGCAGCCTGAACGTCCGTCCAGCGGTAGTTCATGCCAAGCCGAACGTGATTGAACCACCCGCCCCCTCCGTCATATGAACGGCCCTGGTTGCGGAGGCTGCGCAGCAACTGCCACTCCTCCTCGGAATGGGTCGTGACCACTCCACCTTCGCCGGTCGCCATCTGCTTGTTCGGATAGAAGGCGAAGACCGCGGAGGGCCCCTGCGCCCCGAGGGGCCGGCCGCGATACTCCGCGCCGAGGGACTCGCACGCGTCCTCGATCAACGTGAGGCCGTGGCGGTCCGCGATCGTCCGCAGTTCGTCGAGCTCGCACGGCAGCCCGAACATGTCGACCGCCACGATCGCACGGGTGCGGTCCGTGATCGCCGCCTCGACCGCAGCCGGATCGACATTGAGCGTGACCCGGTCGACGTCCGCGAAAACGGGCGTCGCACCCTCGAGAATGAAGCAGTTGGCCGAAGAGACGAACGAGAGAGGCGACGTGATCACCTCGTCGCCGGGTCCAAGCGCTGCGATCTTGCAGAGCAGATGCAACCCGGCAGTGCCGCTGGAGAGCGCCGCCGCATAGGGTGCGCCGACCCGCTCTGCGATCTGCTCCTCGAAGCGGTCGATCCACGGGCCGAGCGAAAGGCGGCCTGACCGCAGCACTTCCAGGACGAGCTCCTCCTCACGCTCGTCGAGCCACGGCCGGGAGAGTGGGATCTCCCGGATTGCTTCGGTCATGCCTTGGCTCGCGCCGGTTCCGTCGATGCGTACTCGAGCCAGTGTGACCAGCGCTCGCTTCCACCGCGCACGGTGTCGAGGTACGCCTTCTGGATCGCCAACGTTACGGGCCCGGGCGGGCCGACCGGCTGATCGTCGACCGCGCGCAGCGGCGTGACTTCGGCAGCGGTGCCGGTCATGAAAACCTCGTCTGCGAGATAGAGATCGGTGCGAATCAGCTGCTTCTCGACAACCGTGTGGCCGAGGTCCTGCGCGATCTGGATGATGGTGTCGCGCGTGATGCCCTGCAGAATCGATGCCGAGAGATCAGGCGTGTAGATCGTCCCGTCCTTCACGATGAAGATGTTCTCCCCGGAGCCGTCCGCGATGAAGCCGTCGTCGGTGAGCAGGATCGCCTCGTCGTAGCCCGCCCGATTCGCCTCCATGACCGCGAGCATCGAGTTCAAATAGATGCCTGTTGCCTTCGCGACGTGTGGGATGACGTTCGGCCCGACCCGCGTCCACGACGAGATCTTGGCACTGATGCCGTTCGCCAGCGCATCCGCACCGAGATACGTTCCCCAGGGCCAGCTCATGATCGCGACGTCGACGGGATTGCCGGACGAGGCGACGCCCAGCTCGCCGAAACCGAAGAATGCAATCGGCCTGATGTAACACTCGGCCACGCCGTTCGCGCCGATGAGCTCCATCGTGGCCGATCGAAGCTCCTCGACCGTGTAAGGGAGCTCCATGTTCAGGACCTGCGCGGAGTTGTGCAGACGCTGCAGGTGCTCGGTCAGCCTGAAGACAGCACTGCCCTTCGGCGTCTCGTACGCGCGGATCCCCTCGAACACCCCGGAGCCGTAGTGGAGTCCGTGTGATCCGACATGGATCTTGGCGTCGGCCCAGTCGACGAGCTCGCCGTTCATCCAGATCTTCTCGAGTTCCTGCAAAGAGCTCTCCTTTTGGGACGAAGGCTGGGCCGGAGCCGAATTCTACCCTCGAGCCACGCGGTCGACCTCCCCCGTTCTAGCCTTCTCGGAGCAGATCTGCGGTTTCCGCTCTCGTCACCCGGATGACCTGCGCCGGCGACAAGCCGACCACGTGACGTGGCGACCCCGCCTCTAGCCAGACGACGTCCGACGACACGACCGTCTGGTCGATGAAGACGCGGGCCCCTTCGAACGGAAAGGCGGTCGCAGGCGCAGGCCGCACCTCCGGGCAGCCCGCCGCGACAGAGAGCTTCCGCATGTCGACCGTGCGATCGGCCGGGACGAGCGCGACGACCGCACCGCCCTCTCCATCGAATGCGTCCGCGCGCAGCGTCTGTCCGGCCGGCGGGCCGGCCCCGACGAGCAGCTCCTCGAGCCGCCCCTCCACGGCTGAGGCTCGCAGGAGCGCGGCGATGCGCTCTACCCCTTCAGGCCACACATCTCCAGATTAGAGTTCATTCCAGCGAGATGAAACGGGCGTCGTCGAACTCCGAGTGGATCTGCTCCACCAGTTCGGGCGGCGCGGGGGAGTCGATCGAGAGGGCCATCAGCGCCTGGCCCCCCTGGCGTGTTCGCGACACGGTCATGTTCGCGATGTTCACTCCCGCCTTGCCGAAGAGCGTCCCCACCTTGCCGATTACGCCCGGAACGTCGTCGTAACGGAAGACGACGAGCAGAGGCGCCAGCTCCATATCGAGCTCGAACCCCAACGCACTTACGAGCCAATGCCGGTCGTCGTTGCCCATCGTGGTGCCGGCAACGCGCAACGCCTGGCCGTCCGAGACGGCCTCGACGCGCACGAGGTTTGTGTAGTCGCGCGCCGAAAGGCTCCGTTCCTCTCGAACGTCCACGCCGCGCTCGGCCGCGATCATCGGCGCGTTGACGTAGTTCACCGGCTGGTCGGAGCGGCCCTGGAAGGCGCCGTTCAACGCGGCCACCGTCAGCAAGCGCGTGTCGTACTGAGCCAGCGCCCCGAAGTAGGTCAGCCGCAACTCCTCGACGTGCCCTTCCGCGAGCTCCATGGCCAGACGTCCGAGCTTGGCGGCGAGTGGGATGTACGCCCCCAGTACTTCGAGATCTTCCGCACCGATCACGGGGATGTTGACCGCGTTTGTTACGAGGCCGCCGTCGAGTGCAGCCGCTACCTGCTCCGCGATGATCACGCCTGCTCGATCCTGCGCCTCCTCTGTCGATGCGGCGAGGTGCGGCGTGGCAACGACGTTGTCCAGCTCGAGCAGGGGACCGGAGTACGGCTCCGTCGAAAACACGTCGAGCGCGGCGCCACCGACCTTGCCCGACTTCAGCGCTTCGAGCAGATCGTCCTCGTTCACGAGGTCGCCACGCGCGGCGTTGACGATTCGAACGCCGTCGCGCATCTTCGCGAACGCCGTTGCATTGATCGAATTGCGTGTCTCGTCGGTCAACGGCAGATGCAGCGTCAGGAAGTCCGAGGCCGCGTAGACGTCCTCCGCGGTCTGAACCCGCTCGACACCCAGTTCGCGAAACCGGTCCGGTGAGACGAAGGGGTCGTACGCGACGACCCGCATGCCGAGGCCCGCGGCGCGGCGCGCGACCTGCTGTCCGATCCGGCCAAAGCCGAGAACGCCGAGCGTCTTGTCGGCCAACTCCACTCCACCGTAGGCCTTGCGCTCCCACCGGCCCTGCTTGAGCGCTGCGTGGGCCTGCGGGATGTTTCTCGTCAGCGCGACGAGCAGGCCGATCGTGTGCTCCGCCGCAGAGATGACGGTCGACTCCGGCGCGTTCGCGACGACGATTCCGCGCCGCGTCGCGGCCTCGACGTCAACGTTGTCGATGCCGACTCCCGCGCGTCCGATCACCTTCAGGTTGTCCGCACGCGCGATCAGATCCGCCGTTACCTTCGTCGCCGAACGGACGATGATCGCGTCATAGCGGCCGATCGTCTCCGCGAGGTCGGAGTCGCCGTCGACGTCGACCTCGAAGCCACGCTCGCGCAGGAGGCGAATGCCGGCCTCCGCGATCTCTTCGCGGACGAGGACTTTGCTCAAACGGGCGTGTGCTCGGCCCAGGCTTCGAGGGCGCGGGTGACCGCGACGCCGCGCTCGATCTCTGCGCCCGCGTCCGTGAGGACGAGCTCGACCGCCGCGAGCGCGGAGGTGATGTCGAAGATGTCGAACCAGCCGATGTGGCCGATGCGGAAGATCTTTCCCTTGAGGTCGCCCTGTCCGTTGGCGATCGTCATCCCGAAGCGGTCACGCAATCCTTTGACAACCTCCGTCGAGTCGACGCCGTCCGGTGCACGAATCGCGGTCACGACCGCCGAGCGCTCTTCGTCCGGGGAAAACAGCTCCAGCCCCATCGCCTTCGCGCCCTCGCGGCATGCCCGCCCGAGCCGCGCGTGCCGATCGAACGCCGCTTCGAGTCCCTCGGCGAGCAGCAGGCCGAGGGCGACGTCGAGCGCGCGGACGAGGGAGACGGCCGGAGTGAACGGTGCGTCGAGCTTCGCCTGCCCCTTGCGGGTTCGCTCCCAGTCCATGACGTAACGCGAAGAGGTGGCGTTCGCAGAGGCTGCGAGCGCGGCTGCAGAGACAGATGCGAAAGCGAGACCGGGTGGGCACATGAGCGCTTTCTGCGAGCCCGACACGACGACGTCGATTCCCCAGAGGTCCGACTCGAGCGGCACGGCGCCGAGGCTCGACACCGCGTCGACGACGACCAGCGCGCCGGCTTCCTTCGCGACGGCCGCCAGGCTCTGCACATCGCAGACGACGCCGGTCGAGGTCTCCGAGTGGGTGAGGTAGACCACCTTCACCTCGCCGGCGTCGGCGAGCGCCGCGCGCAGGTCCTCCGGCTCGGGCGTCTCCCCCCACTCCAGCCGCGCGTGCACGAGGTCGGCGCCGAACGCCTTCGCCATTCCCGCCCAGCGCTCGCCGAAGTTTCCGGCCGAGAGGACGAGCTGCCGGTCTCCGGCAGAGGTCAGGTTCGCGACCGCCGACTCGAACGCGCCCGTGCCGGACGTCGTGAACATCAGCACGTCGTTCTTGGTCCTGTACACCTCTTGCAGCCGCACGAGGCAGCGCTCGTAGATCTCGCGGAAGTCCCGCTCGCGGTGGTGGATGACCGGCTTCGCCAGCTCTGCAAGGACCTCCGGCGGCACGGGAGTCGGTCCCGGCGTGAGCAGGTAGCGCTTCTCGGCCATCTCGTCTGAGACTAGCGCGGCCTGTGGCTGTCGAAGCTGATGACCTGCTGGAAAGTCGGGCGGTTCGTCCAGCGCGCCGTCTGCGGGAGGAAGCCGAACGTGATTCGCTCTCCGGTGGCGACGGCGCGCCAACGGGTCGGGTCCGGCCCTTGGGCAGCTGCGAGGGCGGCTCCAGCCTCGTCGATCGCCGCCCACAGAGAGGCCCGGCAACGCACCGCGTCCCCGCCGCCACAGAAGGTGGGAGTCGAAGCGGCCAGCTCGCGGACGACGTAGCCGTACCAGCCGCCGAAGTACGAGGAGCCGTGCGGATTGGCGAAGTCGTCGATCGGGAGAAGTGCCTTGAGGCGGTCGGTGAGCGGGCCGAGTGTCGGGCGCATCAAAACGTC
>DASWGR010000075.1:0-14483 GCA_036393535.1 Gaiellaceae bacterium
AGTCGGAGGAGATGATCTATTACGTCTCCGGCAAGTTCGGCTCGCGGAAGGGCGTCGACGTCGGCTCGATCAACTTGCATCCGTCGGGCCTGCCGCACGGCCCGCAGCCCGGTCTCGCCGAGAAATCGATCGGCATGCACGAGACGTCCGAGTTGGCCGTGATGTGCGACACGTTCACCCCTTGAAGCTCTCGAAGTTCGCCAAGGATCTGGACGACGGAAAGTACGCGTACTCCTGGTACGAGAACTCATCGGATGTCGCGGGGGCGGAAGCCGCGGTCGACGGCGACGCCACCGGCGCCGGCCTCACCTCACACCTGTAGTTACATACAGTTGCTTGCGGGCAGGGACGGATGTAGCCTCGCGCTATCCGTTCCGCTCGAGGAAGGGGAGAGTAATGCGCCCGGGCCTCTCTGCAGCCGCGGTCTTTTCGTCTGTCCTGATCGCCTCGCTCGTCGTCGCCCCGACAGGCGCCGGTGAGCCCCTGCAGTCTGCAACGCCGCCGAACATCGACATCAGCCAGCGGCATACGAACGAGTCCGAAGAAGCCATCGCAGTTAACCCGACGAATCCCCAGAACATCGTCATGGTCTCCAACGTCGACTTTCCGGCCGCCGGGATGTTGGAGGGCGTGAGCTTTGACGGCGGGCAGACGTGGACGACGACGCTAATCGGAAACAACGACAACCTCGGCGACGCCTGCTGCGACCCGAGCCTGTCCTTCGACAACTATGGGAACCTCTTCCTCACCTACCTGTTCAACGTGGAGGACACGCTGCCGATCGCCTTGTCGACCGATGGAGGCCTCTCTTTCCGTCTGATCGCGAACATCCCTGGGATCGCGAAGCGCAACGGTAAGGGCGCCGGGGAGAAGGGGCTGTTCCACTTCGTTGATCAACCCACCATCACGGCAGCCGAGGGGGAGGTCTGGGCCGTCGTGAACGTCGGGGGGCCGATGGGCGCGTTCGGGGCAAAGGTCGACGGCCTGGGCGAGGTCGGGGACTTCTCGACCGCGGAGGTCGTGCCCGGCACGAACAACTGCACCTACGGGGACGTTGCCATCGGCCCAGACGGCGAGGTCATGAACGTCTGCACCCTCACCGAGTCGGGACAAGGTGGCGGCAAGCTGTTCGTGAACGTCGATCCGGACGGACTCGGCACGGCCGGGTTCGGCGATCGGGTCTTCGTCACGCACACGCACGTCGGCGGGTTCGACTTCATCCCTCCGCAGCCGGATCGCTCGGTCGACGCGGAACCCGGCCTTGCGTGGGACCGTACCGGCGGTCCACACAATGGTCGCGTCTACCTCGTCTACACACTCGAGCAGAAGAACGAAAGCGACAACACAGACGTCTTCGTCCGCTACTCCGACGACGCGGGCGCTACGTGGAGCGCACCCGTACGGGTGAACGACGACAGCACCGTGAACAGTCAGTTCCTCCCGAAGATCTCGCTCGATCCAGCTACCGGGCACATCGCGGTTGGCTGGTACGACTCTCGAAACGACCTCGGCATAGGAGGCGCGGGTGACACCGACCATGTACCGAACGACGATGCTCAGTACTGGTGTGCGTTCAGCAGCGACGGGCAGACGTTCAGCAGCAACGTCCAGATCAGTGCGGGCTCGAACTCGCACGACGCGCATAACGGCATCGACTACGGCGATTACGGCGGCCTGTCGTTCTATGGCGGGATCGCGCACCCGGCGTGGGCGGACAACTCGAACAGCACCGGAAACAACCCGGACGGCACGCTCCACCAGCTCGACGTGTATACCGCGGCCGTTTCGGCCCCGTAGGTCCAACGCCTTCGTGGCCGCGGGGGGTCGAGGACCTCGAGGTTCATTCCGGGCTAGTCGGCGGAGGCGGCCTCGTAGACGCTCCGGTCACCGGTCAGCTCGAGCCACGCGGGCCTACACGACGCGGTAAGGGACGAACTCTGCGCGCGGTTGCCAGCGCCGTCGGTGGCGACGACACAAAATGTGTAGCGGCCGGCAGGAAAGCCCTTGCTGATTGGTTTCGGCTTCCAGATGTCGCGGGTCGCCCAGTTCGGGACGTCGCGCTTCAGCGTGCCGCTGAGCGCGAGCCTACTCTTCAGGCGCACGGTCGCACGCACGGTGACCGGGCCGTCATCTTGCACGCGGAAGGCGAAGTAGACGGGAAAGCCACGGCGGGCGAGGCCGCTGTATGCCAGCACAGTCGGCGCGGCGTCGAGCCGCGCAGTCGGACCGGCGGCCGAACTTCCGGCGCCCCGGGCACCCTGCGACCAGCCGAGAGCGGCAGCGGCCAGGACGAACACGATGAGCACAGTCGGGAAGGAAGCGCGGTTCGGCATCAGTTACCCAGTCTTCGGCGAAGCCGCCCGGGGACATTCATCCCCCGATTGAGGCGTCGCTCGCGCGCCTGTGTGTAATGGAGCAGGACTCGAACTGTTCGGCTCACCAAGGAGGACCGATGATCGCTCGAGTGTGGAAGGGCGCTGTTCGCAGAGAGGACAGTGACGCGTATTCGGAGTACATGCAGGAAACCGGTGTGGCCGGCTACGCGAAGACCCCTGGCAACCGGGGCGTCTGGATGCTCCGCCGCGATGTCGATGAGAGAACCGAGTTCATGATGTTCACCCTTTGGGACTCGCTTGCCGCCGTCAAAGCCTTCGCCGGCGACGAGTATGAGAACGCCGTCTTCTACCCCGAGGACGAGCGGTTCCTTGTCGAGCGCGATCTCAGCTCGACCCACTATGAGGTCGACACCCACGTCCAACCCGCTGACCGTGGCGTGTAGTTGATATTAAGACAGGAGTTCAGTGAGAGCTGCGTTGATCAGCGATTCCCGCGACGGACTGCTGGCGGAGCGCGCCGCGGCGCCGGCCGACCTCGGCATCCCCCTCTCGGACGCGGTCTCTGACGAAGTCGCGGCTTCGTGTGGCATTGCCGGAATGGCCGGCTGGATGCCCGTCGCGTGGCGCGCGCCCGCGCGGAACGACGACTGCGTGCTCGTGCTAGGCGCGACCGGCACGGTCGGGCTCGTCGCCACGCAGGCGGCGAAGCTCCTCGGCGCCAAGCGTGTCGTTGCGGTCGGCCGTAATCCCGAGCGTCTGAAGCGTGCGGCCGTGCTCGGGGCCGACGCGACCGTGAGTCTCGAGGAAGACGACCTTGTCGGCGCGTTCAAGGAGGCGGCAGGCGGCGACGGCCCGAGGTACATCGTCGACACGCTCTGGGGCGCGCCGGCGGTCGCCGCGACCCAGGCCGCCGCACCCGGCTGGCGCCTCGTCCAGATCGGCCAGTCCGCGGACGCGGAGGCGCCGCTGGCCTCGGCGGGGATCCGCGGCAAGATGGGCGAGCTGTACGGCTACAACGACTTCGCCGTCGCCGAGGACGAGTTCCGCGAGCAGTACCTGCGGCTCGTCGGCCACGCGGCCGCGGGCGAGATCGTCTTCGACAACAAGACCTACCCTTTCGAGCACGTCGCGGAGGCCTGGGAGCGGCAGGCCAACGGCGCCAACGCAAAGATCGTCGTGACGCTGACCTAAGCGGAAGTCACCACAACTGCTCGCTGCCGTCGATAGAGCACGACTCCGGTCACGATCATCCAAGGCGGGAGGATGAAGAACGCGAAGAAACCCAGCGGCGTGAAGAAGGCGACGCCGAGGACGATCGCGACCCAAGACAGCGACCTTGGTAGTGCATGTGCCCGCAGTCCACCGAGGCCGGCGGCGACTAGCATCACCGTGAGTCCCGGGGTCCACATCAGCCAGTCCCACGAACGCAGTTGCTCGATTGCGTAGACCGCTGTCTGAGCGCCCGGTTCAGCAGCCTTGTCAGCGGCGGCTCGGCCGGCGGCCGCCGGCAAGATCGAGGTTGTCGCAAAGCCCATGGCGGTCAGGATTGCGCCGCCGAAAACCAACGACGAGTAGGTCGCCATCGCTCCCTCACCCGAGCGAATCGCTGCGCGCAATGCCGCGCCGAACGAGAGGAGGAGAACCGCGGCGAGCTCGAGGCCGAGGATCGTCAGCCACATCTTTCCGCCCCCGTGGTTGCTCCAGTATGCGAACACTTGCTTGGCCGACGCCGTGTCGCTTGGCTCTTTCGAGGTCAGCCAGAGCGCGAGCGCGAGCAGGATGCCGAAGAGGATCCCGGCGATCGGCAAGAAACGTTGCGGACGTTCGGGTGCTTTGGCAGGGCTCACCCCTGGACTCTCGACTGCGATCGCGGACACGTAACGACCTCCTTGTCGGTGGGCGCATGTCGTCCTTGCCGTAGGACGTTAGGTCGCCACGGGCCGCGGATCGTCGCGGGCACTGAACGTGCCTCGGTGCCAGCGCCGAGCTGTCAGGCGGTGGAAGCACGCAGGTAGGTCAAGACGGCGAGCACGCGTCGGTGGTCGTCCCCGCTGACCGGGAGGCCGAGCTTGCCGAGGATGGACCGGACGTGCGTCTCGACAGTCCTCTCAGTGAGCCAGAGCCGCTTCGCGATCGCTGCGTTCGTTCTCCCCTCGGCCATCAGCGCGAGCACCTCCTCCTCGCGGGGCGTCAGTTCGCCGAGCGTGTCCTCCTGCCGCTTCGGCGAGATGAGCATGGCGACGACCTCCGGATCGAGCGCGGAGCCTCCTTCGCTCACGCGCCGTGCTGCGTCGAGGAAGTCGTCGACGTCGAGCACACGGTCCTTGAGCAGGTAGCCGAAGCCACCTCCGGCGCCGACGAGCTCGAGCGCGTGGCGCGTCTCCACGTGTTGCGAGAGTACGAGCACGGCGGTGTCTGGGTGCTCCTGGCGGATGACGGCCGCCGCACGCATACCTTCGTCTTCGTAATCGGGCGGCATCCGCACGTCGACGACAGCAAGATCCGGCTCGTGCTCGGAGACGACGGCGAGCAGCGCTTCGGCATCGCCAACACGTGCCACGACTTCGTGCCCAGCATCCTCGAGCAGTCCCGCGAGTCCTTCGCGTAGCAAGACGGTGTCTTCGGCGATCACGATTCGCACGGGAACTCCGCTTCGATTCGAGTGCCCCCGCCGGGTGGGCTCTGAATGACGAGCGTCCCGCCCTGGGCTTCGACCCGGTCGGCCAACCCGACGAGCCCCGTTCCTCGAGCTGTGTTCGCCCCGCCGACGCCGTCGTCGGCGACGAGCAGCCGCAGCCCTCCGTCAGCGAGCATCGCTTCTACGCGGACGCGTGACGGCGACGCATGCTTGACCGCGTTCGTGACCGCTTCGCAGACGACGAAGTACGCGGCCGCTTCGACGTGAGGAGGAAGCCTCTCCTCGGTTGCCTCGACATCGACTGGGAGCGGCGCGCTGCGCGCGAGGTCGGCCAAGGCCGCTGCGAGCCCGTCGTCCAGTCGTGGGGGCCGCACGCCTGCGGCGATCGTTCGCAGATCCGCGATCGCGCGCCCGATCTCGTCGACGGCCGAGTCGAGCGCCGGCCGAAGCACCTGCGCTTCGTGCGGAAGCGAGCGCTGCAACCGTCGCAGCACGATCCCAAGCGTCACAAGCCGCTGTTGGGCTCCGTCGTGAAGATCGCGCTCGAGGCGCCGCCGTTCCTCGTAGCCCGCCTGAACGATCCGGGCTCGCGACTCGTCGACCTCCACGAGCTGCAACCTCACCTCCACTCGGAGTCTGGCGATCTCGATCGCCAGACTCGCTGCATCGAGAATGCTGTGGAGGAGATCGGGACGGTCGAGCAGGTCGCGCCTGTGCCGAAGCAGCCCGATCTCCTGCCCTCGATGCTCGACCGGTGTCAGTGCACCCTCACGGTCGGGCGGCTCCGCGACCACGTGGCCCGCGCTGTTGGCGTATGTGTCGCTCGCCGGGAGCCGAAAGAGAAGCTCCGCGCTCGGATCGCGTAGGGCCGCGGCGAGCACAGTTCCGATCTCCTCCGGTTCTCGCCGCCCGTCGCGTACGTCGTCGACGAACGAGCGGACGCGTCGCAGACCCTCGTACCGCGGGCGGGCGAATCGCCAGTCCACCACGGCTTGCGCTCGAGTCCGCAGCGGCCTGAAGGCAAGTGCGACGAAGATCGCGCCGAGTGCCGTCGCCCACGCCGAACCTCGGCCGACGAGGACGCCTGCCACAACCGAGACGACGCCGTAGACGAGACCGAGCGCGGCAGTTACGACGGCGTAGACGAGCGTCCGGTTGATCAGCCGATCGATCTCGTACAACCGGTAGCGCGTCACTGCGATTCCGACGGCGAGCGCAACGGCCGCCTGCATTCCAAGCAGAAACGCAACAACGGCCTCGCCAGGCTCACCGAACAGGAGACCCCAGAGCAGGAAGCAGACGACCCCCAAGGGAATCAGCAACGCCGCGTATGCCAACCAGAGCATCTGCAGCCGCTTGATCCCCGCGGAACGCCTGTAACGGCTTCGTACAGCCGCAGTGCCTGCGAAGAGGCTCGCGAACATCGCCAGCCAGGCGAAGGTGCGCAGCAAGGCAAGGGCATCAGGCAGGCGAACAGGAAACGGATTCGGCACATCGGAGAACGGGTGCTCGAGTCGTTTCGCAGTTACGAGTACGAGCAAGAGGAGCGCGAATGAACCGACCGCGAAGAGCGCGTATGGACGCCAGCGTGGCGATGGCAGTCGGCCGTCCGGGAACACGAACGCAACCGCTAGTGGCCAGGCGAAGAAAGCAGGCCACAGCGACGAGAGCAGCGCCGCCCACGAACCGCCGGGAAGCGATCCGGGATTTGCCCGCAGAGTCACCCAAGCGTAGGGCGACGCCGCAAGCACGGGCGCAAGCGACAGCGCGCCCAGGACGAGAATCCATCCGATTGAGTTGCGCGGCCGCCGTGTCGCAATCAGGGCGCCGACAACTGCCGGCACCGACACCGAGCCGAAGAGAAAGGGGTAGAGCCACACCGTGCCAGATCCGGAAACGTGCTTCGCAGCAGCGATGTGATCGAGCAGTAGCCCGCCTGCGCTCACGGCGACAGCCGAAAGCGCAAAGCCCCAGGCAAACAGACGCGGCGCGAGGCGCACGCGCTCATTCTCCCGTAGCGGTGCGCACACGGCCACCGTGCTCGCACTGGACTCTGGCCTCGGCTAGTCGGAGCCCGACCCCTTCGAGTCCTCGCCCACCGGCTCGTAGATGAGAATGGCCACACCGTCGCCGACCACCTTCGAGTCGACCAGCCGGAGAGGCTTCTTGTCGCTCGTCTCGCCGAAGAGGCGCTTGCCGCTTCCCAGCACAACCGGGTACACCATCAGCCGGAACTCATCGACGAGGTCATGCTCAACGAGCGTTTGCACGAGGCGGGCGCTGCCGTGGACGACGATGTCGCCATCCTGCTCCTGCTTCAGCTTCGCGACCTCCTCCGAGACGTCGCCCTTCAGCACCGTCGAGCTGTTCCACTCCGGCTCGTCCAGGGTTGACGAGACGACGTACTTGGGCATGCTGTTGAACTTGTCGGCGAACTCGCCTTCCCGCGCTGGCCAAGCCTCCGCAAAGCCTTCGTAGGTCACCCGGCCCAGCAGTAGTGCCTCAGACGAGAACGCTTCGTCGAGCTTGAACTTGTCGCCCTCCTCGCCGCGGCTGATCTCAAAACTCCAGCCTCCGTGCTTGAAGTTCTCGGCGCCGCCTGGGTCCTCCATGACGCCGTCCAGCGAGACGAACTCGGTTACGACGATCCTTCCCACGGCTACTCCCATCTCTCGGTTGGTTTTCGATTGTTAGACCGCACGCCGACGCGAAACTCATCGGCCTCACCTCCTACACTCACGTCATGGTGGATCCGCGCCGGGAGCGTAAAGTCGTCACCGTCCTCTTCGCCGACCTGGTCGGCTTCACGTCGCGGGCGGAGAAGCTCGACCCGGAGGACGTCGAGGCGATCCTGCAGCCCTACCACGAACGGCTGCGACGCGAGCTCGAGCGCCACGGCGGCACGGTGGAGAAGTTCATCGGCGACGCCGTCATGGCGCTGTTCGGTGCGCCGGTGGCGCATGAGGACGATCCCGAACGGTCGGTGCGCGCCGCCCTTGCGATCCGCCAGTACGCGGGAGAAGAGGGGATCGAGCTTCGGATCGGAATCACGACCGGAGAGGCGCTCGTCCGGCTCTCGGCTAAACCCGAGCAGGGTGAGACGGTTGCGACAGGCGACGTCGTCAACACCGCTGCACGTCTACAGGCCGTCGCTCCCGTCAACGGCGTGCTCGTCGACGAAACGACGTATCGAGCGACGAGGAACGCGATCGACTATCGCGAGGTCGAGTCTGTCGAAGCCAAGGGCAAGGCCGATCAGATTCAGGTCTGGGAGGCGTGCGAGGCGCGCGCCCGCTTCGGCGTCGACGTCAGCCACCACGCGCGCGCCGAGCTCGTGGGTCGCGAGCGCGAGCTCTCCGTTCTTCGCGACGCGCTCGATCGCGCGCGGCACGAGCGGATCCCACAGCTGGTCACCCTCGTCGCCGTCCCAGGGATGGGCAAGAGCCGGCTCGTGTACGAGCTCTGGCGGATCGTCGACGCCGACCCGGAGTTGATCACGTGGCGCCAGGGCCGCTGTGTCGCCTACGGCGACGGCGTCGCGTTCTGGGCGCTCGCGGAAGTCGTGAAGGCGCAGGCCGGGATCCTCGAGCGGGACAGCGAGGAGGGGGTGGAGGAGAAGCTGCGAGTGGCGGTCGTCGATGCCATCGACGACCCGAGCGACGCCCGGTGGGTCGCGTCGCACCTTCGCCCCCTCGTTGGACTCGAGAGCGACACAGTGCTCGGCGGTGACCGTCGTGGCGAGGCCTTCGCGGCATGGCGACGGTATCTCGAGGCGCTTGCCGAGCAGCGGCCGCTCGTGCTCGTGTTCGAGGATCTCCACTGGGCCGACGAGGGTCTGCTCGACTTCGTCGACGAGCTGGTCGAATGGCTGAGCGGCGTAGCTCTCCTCGTTGTCTGCAGCGCGAGGCCGGAGCTGCTCGAGCGTCGTCAGGGTTGGGGCGGCGGGAAGTTGAATGCCTCGACGCTCGGGCTTTCCCCGCTTTCCCAGCAGCAGACAGCCGTCTTGATCTCGCACGTGCTCGAGCGTGCGCTGCTTCCGGCCGAGATCCAGCAGGCGCTGCTGGAACGGGCAGAAGGTAATCCTCTCTATGCCGAGCAGTTCGCACAGCTCTACCTTGAACGCGGCTCGGCAGAGGACATGCCTCTTCCCGAGACCCTGCAGGGCATCCTGGCTGCGCGCTTGGACGGCCTCTCAGCCGACGCGAAGACCCTGCTCCAGGATGCAGCAGTCATCGGCAAGGTCTTCTGGACCGGTGCGTTGCGGAGAGACGAACAGGAGGCGAACAAACTCCTGCACGGACTCGAGCGCAATGGATTCTTGACGCGCCAACGCCGCTCCTCGGTCGAGAGTGAGGGTGAGTGGGCCTTCGCCCACATGCTCCTGCGCGACGTCGCCTACGGACAGATCCCCCGAGGCGAGCGCGCCGAGAAGCACCGGCTAGTCGCCGAGTGGATCGAGTCGCTGGGCCGCCCCGAGGACCACGGGGAGATGCTCGCCCATCACTGGCGCGCCGCGCTCGAACTCGCGCGCGCGGCAGGCCGGGACGCCGGCGACCTGATCGAGCACACACGCCTCGCCCTGCGCGAGGCCGGCGACCGCGCCTTCAAGCTCAACGCCTACGACGCGGCCGAGGGCTATTACGGGGAAGCGCTCGCGCTTTGGCCACCCGACCACGGAGAGTGGCCTGACCTACTCTTCCGGCGGGCGCACACGCTCCACCTGGCCGGAGACGAGCGCCGTGAGCCAGCGCTCGAGGAGGCTCGCGACGCGCTGATCGCGGCCGGAAACCGCGAAACGGCCGGCGAGGCCGCCGCGTTTCTCGCGCGCGCCGCCTGGTACCGCGGCGAGCGCGATGAGGCTTTTTCCCACCTGGCGAGCGCCGAGGAGCTGGTGGCGGCTACGCCCGCGTCGGCCTCGAAGGCGCGCGTGCTCACGACCTCGGCCCGGCAGCGAACGCTCGCCGGCGAGCTGCGGGAGGGAATGCGTCTCGCCGAGGAAGCGCTCGAGCTGGCGGGGCGCCTCGAGCTCGCCGAGCTCGAGGCGCATGCCCTCGCCACGATCGGGACGGCGAAGGTGCATCTGCACGAGCCGAATGCGCAGAGCTACCTGGACCGGGGTCTGGAGATCGCGGTCGCCGCGAGCTCGCGGGAGGCGGCGACGATCTTGATCAACCTCGCCGTCGAGGCGTCCCTTCGCGGCGACCTGCGCCGGGAGCACGAGCTCTTCGGCGAGGCCTTCGAGACGGCCGAGCGCTTCGGCGATCGAGCCACAGCTCGCTTCAGCCGCGGCGACCGGATCTGGACCTCGTGGGCACTCGGGCGTTGGGACGAAGCAAGCCGAGCCGCCGACGAGTTCATCGCGGAGTGCGCATCCTCGCCGCACTATCTCGAAGCCTCTGCCCGCGATATTCGGGCTTACCTGCGTCACGCTCGCGGCGACCGCGACGGCGCTCTCGACGACATCTACCGAGGGCTCGAGCTCGCACGACAGATCAAGGACCCGCAAGTGCTGCTGCCCACTCTGCTCCAATCCGCGCGCATCCTCGCGCTGCTCGGCAAGATCGACGAGGCGCGAGCGCTCGCCGCAGAAGCCTTCGGGCTCCTCACAGAGCACGTCGAGCAGGCCGTCATCCTCGCTTTCTTCAATCCCGTCGCCCGGCAACTCGGGCTTCAGCAGGAAGTGCGCCAGCTGATAGAGAAGGTGTCAGAGGGCCCCTGGAAGGACGTCACCCTTGCGGGAGCCGGCGGAGACTTCGGCCGGGCCGCCGACCTGTTCGCCGGCTTCGGCTCACCGACGCTCGAAGCCGAGGCTCGCCTCTGCGCGGCCGAGGAGCTGATCGAAGCAGGGCAGAGAGCCGCGGGCGAAGCCGAGCTCCAGAAGGCGCTCGCGTTCTACCGCAAGGTCGGCGCGACCAGCTACATCCAGCAGGGCGAGGCGCTACTTGCCGCTTCTGCCTAGCGCGCGTGTCCTGTCAAGGAGAGTCCCCGTCCTTCGGGGAGCCGTGTAGGTTTTCCACACTTCCCCGAGTACGATTCCTCACATAGCCGCGGCAGACGACGTGCAAGGGGGCGAGGAGCGATTCCTCGCCGAGATCATCTCGACGGTGGCGTCCTCGCTCGACCTCGAGGAGGTGCTCGACTCGGTCGTGCGCCTGCTCTCAGATGCGAGCGCCGTTCATGCCTGCTTCGTCTACCTCCTCTCCGCCGATGGTGACCGTCTCGATCTCCACGCTGCGTCTGACCCGTACCAGGACCTGGCCGGCCGGATCAGCCTGACGCGCGGACAGGGCCTCGCGTGGTGGGCGCTCGAACGTCGCGAGTCGGCGTTCATCCGCGAGAACGCGCTCGACGACCCGCGCTTCCACCACGTGCCGGAAATGGAGGAGGAACGGTTCCAGTCGTTCGTCTCGGTGCCCCTACTTGGCCGAGCCGGGAATCCGATCGGCGTCATCAGCCTCCACACAGAGGCGCCCCGGGAATTCACCGAGGCCGAAGCGGACTTCCTCGCTTCGAGTGCTGCGCTGGTCGCCGGCGCGATCGAGAACGCCCGGCTCTACGAACAGATGGGCGAGCGCGTCCTCGAGCTCGAACATCTGACCGAGCTCGGCGAGGAGATCGCCGCGGCCGAGACGCTAGACGAACTGGGTCCGCTCGCAGTTCGCCGCGCGCTCGACCTGCTCGGCGCGTCCGCCGCGCACCTCTATCTCGCGGAGCAGGACGGCGAGCGGCTGTTCCTGCGCTGGTCGGCGCCGCAAGGTGCTGACGCGCCGCAGGAGCTCGGGCTGAGCGAGCTCGGTGGGGAGCTCGGGCGTCGTGGACGGCGCGCGCGCGTGTCGGTCTCGCTCGTCGCAGGTGGAGAGCTACTTGGCGCTCTCGTCGCGCATGGCACGACGAAGCTCGATCTCGCGCGCACCGTCGCGAACCAGGTCGCGGTCGCTGTCAAGAAGATCGAGGTGATCGAGCGCCTCGCGGAGAAGAACCTGATCAAGGACTTCTTCCAGCAGCTTGCGGGCGGCGCGGTGCTCGGCGACGTCGCAGTCCGGGCAGAGCGGCTGGCGGTCGATCTCGACGAGCCGCACGTCGTGCTTGCCGCGGTGCCCGCCAGCGACGGGTTGGAACGCGCGCTCGCCAGGATCGCACCGCGGTCCGTGTTCGACCGGCAGGACAACTCGTCGCGTGCGCTGCTCCGCATCCCGGCCGCGGGGTTGGGGAGCCTCGTCGACGCTGTGCGCCGCGTCCATGCGGAGGTCGCGCCGGAGGTTGCCATCGGCATCTCGAATCCCTGCGAAGGAGTAGACAGTTTCGCGGCCGGCTTCGATGAGGCCGCACACGCGCTGCTCGGCACCGGCGTGCTCCGCACTCGCCCACGCGTGCTGACATACGACGACCTCGGTGTCTACAAGTACCTGCTGCGTATGTCGCGGGACGCGGGAGAGCGCGACAAGCACCGCGAGGCGATCGCCAAGCTTGCCGACTACGACGAGGCCCACCGCACCTCACTGCTGCCGACGCTCGAGGAGTTCCTGGCCAGGCGCGGCACGATCAGCGCGACCGCAGGGGCCCTCTACATCCACCCGAACACCCTCAGGCAGCGGCTGCGCCGCATCATGGAGCTCACGGGCCTCGATCTCCGGCGCGAGGACTGGTTGATGGTGGAGATCGGGGTCAAGCTCGCCGCGCTGGAGCGGGTCCTCGACTCGGAAAAGAACATCTCCGCGCCCGAACGAATGTAGGAACTCTCCCTTCCCTTGCCGCTGCGGACGGCGTATAAGCGGCTTGGGGGAACCGAAGGGAGAGCAATGGCAACGATCACTGAGCCCACAGTCGAGGACATTCGTTCCAGGTCGGAAGACCTCGGGGTCGAGTTCTACTTCGCACAGTTCGTCGACATGTACGGGCGCCCGAGCGCGAAGCTCGTGCCCGCCGAGTACCTCGACGATCTCGTCTCCGACGGAGCAGGCTTCGCCGGCTTTGCGGCAGGGGAGATCGGCCAGCTACCGAGCGACCCGGACATCGCGGCGATTCCCGACCTGAACAGCTTTACGCCCGTGCCCTGGGAGCCGTCGCTCGCACGTTTCGCGTGCAACGTCACGGTCGACGGCGAGGAGTGGCCGTACGACCCGAGGACGATCCTGCGCCGGCAGCTCGAGAAGGCGCGGACCAAAGGGTACGAGTTCAACATGGGGCTGGAGCTCGAGTACTTCCTGCTCAAGAGCGACGGGAACGGCGGCATCCAGATCGCCGACGCGCTCGACGACCTCGAGAAGCCTTGCTACGACCTCAGGGGCTTGACGCGCAACTACGAGTTCCTCCGCCGCGTGTCGAACTACGTCAACGGCATGGGGTGGGGGAACTACGCCAACGATCACGAAGACGCGAACGGGCAGTTCGAGCAGAACTTCACCTACAGCGACGCCCTCACCAGCTGCGACCGGGCAATTTTCTTCCGCTACATGGTCCATACGCTCGCTCAGCAGCAGGGCTTGCTCGCGACGTTCATGCCGAAGCCGTTCACCGAGCTCACCGGTAACGGCTGCCACTTCCACATGTCGCTCTGGGACGGGGACACGAACCTGTTCCTCGACGAAGACGACGCGCGCGGCCTTGGCCTCTCCGAGACCGCGTACCACTTCATCGGAGGGCTGAAGAAGCACGCGAAGGCCTACAGCGCGGTGACCGCGCCGACGGTCAACTCCTACAAGCGGCTCAAGCTCGGCTCGACCTCGAGCGGCGCCACCTGGTCGCCGGTCTGGATCAGCTACGGCTACAACAACCGCACGCAGATGCTCCGGATTCCTGCTCCCGGCCGCGTCGAGGACCGGACCGTGGACGGATCCACGAATCCGTACCTGGCGGCCACCGTGATCCTCGCGGCGGGCATCGACGGAATCGAGAACAAGATCGACCCCGGCGAGCCGAACTCGGACAACCTGTACTCGATCCCGCACGACGAGCTGCGGGCGCGAGGTCTCGAGACGCTGCCCAGCAACCTCCTGCAGGCGACGATGGAGCTCGAGCGTGACGAGGTGATCCGCAAGGCGCTCGGGGAGGCGAGAAACGAGGACTATGTCGACTACTTCATCCGGGTGAAGCAGGAGGAGTGGAACCGCTACCACGAGCAGGTCACCCCCTGGGAGATCAAGGAGTACCTGACGCGCTTCTGAGTCGTATGGAGGAAAACTCCATACGGCAGTGAGGAACAGTGGGCAAATCGCCTGAGCCAAAGGCCCTAAAGTGCGTGGGCAAGTGTAGGAAGTCACCATATGTGTGGAATCGTCGGACTCTTCTGCAAGTCCCCGGAGCTCGAGCCTCGGCTCGGGGAGTACCTCGCGGCGATGCTCGAGCAGATGAGCGACCGCGGGCCCGACAGCGCGGGCGTCGCCGTCTACCGCGATCCCGCGCCGAGCGGCTCGAGCAAGCTCACGCTCTACTCGTTCGATCCCGCGATGTCCTGGGACGCCTTCTGCGGCGAGCTCGCCGCGACGTTCGGCGGCGCGTACGAAGCCGGA
>DASWGR010000076.1:0-11949 GCA_036393535.1 Gaiellaceae bacterium
GAAGCGTTCGCCTTCCAAGCGTCGCATCACTTCGCGGCTCCACTCTTCCGCGGCCCGCGCCGTTCGCTCCGCTTCGGGAACGAGCGCCTGCGGACGCAGCACGGGATGACGGTCGCGGAAGAAGGCGTCGCTGTCGGTCACCCGCTCGTCCGCCCCTCCGGCGATGCGCAGGACCGCCTCGCCCCGCCAGACGTGGGTGAGTGAGAACGTCAAACCGTCGATCGTGATCCCGTCGCACAGCTCGACGAGTCGCTCTGCTTCTTCCGCATCCTTGTCGGGATCCGGTCGCCCGGTAAGCCACCAACCATCGTCACGACGCTCAGCCGGCCGGAGCGCGGCGTACGCGAAGACGTGCTCGGCACTCACTTCCTGTCCGCGGCCCAGAGCCTCGAAGACGGCGCGACCGGGAAACTCGTCGGGCCGGTAGCCGAACATCGACCAGTGGGCGACCTCGCTGGAGGGCGCACGGCCCGGGCCGATCGCATAGAGGACCCCGCATGAGCCCAAAGAGCAAAGCCGGTCGAGATTCGGCGTCGTCGCCGCCTCCAGCCCACTGAGCCCGCCGAGCGACTCGTGTGCGCGGTCCGCAAGCCCGTCCAGCAGGAAGACGACGATCGGATACATTCAGGCCGAGACGCGCTCGAGCGACCGGATCACCCGTGCCACGCCGAGCGGAACGAGCGCCTCCCACTCACCGCCGGAACGCAGGGCCGCCCGCACGTCGGTCCCGGAGATCTCCTTCTCACTGCCCTCGTCGAGCACGACGATCTCGTAACCGGCTTCACGCATCCGTTCGAGCTTCGTGCCGCCCCACTCGGAGAACAGTCGCAGGTATTGCGTGACGCCTGCCGGGACATACGCGGGCCAAAGCTCGGGCTCGTTCACTGGGAAAGGGATCACGTACGCGCGAATGCCCTCGTCCTCGGCAACCGCCTCGATCATCAGCAGCCGCTCGACGTACGTGAACGGATTCGACTCGGGCAAGTGGCGGAGCGGATCGCTCAGCTCTTCCTTGATGCGTTGCGGATCGGGATTCGTAATTCCGACGAACAGCTCGTCGGACTGCGCGGCCGCTCCGCGCAGGTATTCGAGGTGTCCGTTGTGAAAGGGCTGGAACCGCCCGTGGATCATCCCGGCGCTCACTCGACGAAAACGCCGGCGCCCTCCTCCACGCGGCCGATCCTGCGAACAAAGAGCCTGCGTTTCGCGAACTCAGCCTCGAGCGCAGGGCCTTGTTCCGCCGGGAGCGACACAAGCAGGCCGCCCGCGGTCTGCGGGTCGTAGCCGAGCGCCGCGAGCGTGTCGGAGAGGCCGTTGCTGGTCACGTGCGCGGCCGCGAAGTCACGGTTGCGAGGATCGCCGCTCGTCCGCACACCCTTGCGCGCAACGTCCAGAGCCCCGTCGATGGCCGGGAACCGCTCCGACTCGAGGCGGATGCAGACGCCGCTGCGGTCCGCGACCTCGTGGGCGTGCCCGAAGAGCCCGAAGCCCGTGATGTCCGTGACGGCGTTGGGCTCGATGGGTCGCAGGACGTCCGCCGCATCCTTGTTCAACGTGCGCATCCAGCGAATGGCACGCTCGAGCTGCATGTCGCCGGCCTTGCCCTGCTTGTAGCCGGTCATGATCAGTCCTGTTCCGAGCGGCTTCGTGAGGAAGAGCGCGTCGCCGGGCCGAGCGCCGTTCTTCGGCCAGATCCCGTCGGGACGCACCGTTCCAACGACGGCGAGCCCGTACTTGGGCTCGGCATCGCGAATCGTGTGGCCGCCCGCCAGCAGTCCGCCGGCAGCGCGCACCTGCGCGTCCGCGGCGGCGAAGATCTCGGCGAGCATCTCGAGCGGCAACTCCTCGGGGAACGCAGCAATCGAGAGCGCCAGCAGCGGGGTGCCGCCCATCGCAAACACGTCGTTGAGCGCATTGGTCGCGGCGATCGCCCCGTAGTCGCCGGGGTCGTCCACGACCGGCGGGAAGAAGTCGAGCGTGAAGATGAGCGCGCGCTCGTCGTCCAACCGATACACCGCCGCGTCGTCCGCCGGCGCCAAGCCGACGAGCAGGTTCTCCGCCTCCGCAGGAACGAACCCGGCGAGCAACTGCTCGAGCCGGGCCGCCGAGTACTTCGCGGCACACCCTCCGCACGAAGCGAGATCTGTCAGCTTGACGCGCCCTGTTTCGATGTCCAAAGCAGCCCTCCCAGGGTTGAACCGCGAAATGTAGGGGTCTGTGACCCGTTCGTCTACAGACTCCGGTCGGTTCACCGTTGTTACGACCTGATGACCGCTTCTATTCCCGCCCGCCAAGAGAGGAATTGGCCACGGAGGAACCATGCGGTTCCTCCGTGGCTTTCAGGGGAGAGGAGGAGCCTTTCGGTTCCCCCACCGCCCAGTTCTGCACGGTCGGCGCGTCACCTTCCGAGTTGAAAGGATCACCCCATGGACAAGGCGGCGCTCGTCACGGGCGGCTCTTCGGGTATCGGTTTCGCCATCGCGAGCATGCTCCGTGAGAACGGCTTCGCCCTGACACTCGCCGCCAGGACGCGCGCGAAGGTCGAGGTGGCGGCGGAGACGCTCGGTGCCCATGCCGTCGCCGCCGACGTCGCCAAGGCGGAGGACTGCCGCCGCCTCGTCGAGGAGCATCGCGCGCAGCACAGGCGGCTCGACGTACTCGTGAACTCCGCCGGAGTCGGAATCGCCGGCCCCGTCGACGAACTCGAGACGAAGCACATCGACCTGCAGTTGAACGTCAACTTGCGCGGAACGATTCTCGTGACTGCGGCTGCACTTCCGCTCTTGCGCGAAGCGCGCGGCCTGATCGTCAACATCGCGTCGATTGCGGGAACGGGCCCGGCCGGACAGCTCTCGGTCTACGGCGCGACCAAGGCAGGGGTGATCAACTTCACGGGCTCGCTCAACCGCACCGAGGAGAAGCACGGCGTCCGCGCGACCGCACTCAGCCCCGGCTTCGTCGACACGCCGATGACCTCGTGGGCCCCGGTCCCGCCGGAGCGCATGATCCGTCCGGAGGACTGCGCTGAAGTCGTGCGTGCGCTGCTACGCCTCAGCCCCTACGCACGCCTTCCACACGTCGTGATCGAGCGCGTGGACTCGGCAGAGCTCGGCGCCTAGAGCTCGCCGCGATATCTCCCGCCGTCTAGGCCTGGAAACGCGTCGGCTTGACGCGCTGCCGCGCAAGAAAGCGGTCAACCGCCTCGCGATGAACGCGGAGGACGCGGCCGACGCGAACCGCATCGAGCCTGCCGTCGTGGATCAGCCGCCTGACGGTCTCAGGGTGCACGCCCAGCTGATCCGCCACCTCGCGAACGCTGACGAGCCCGGGCTCTCCGCCTACAGAAGACACAATCACTGCGAAGCCTTGCAGGTCCTCCGTCCACGCGCATGAGCCGGCGCGCCTCGCTCCAAACGGCTCGTCGAAGAGCCACAGCCTGCCGCCAACGCAGTCAGCGCAGGGGCGGCGAGCAAAGCGCGCACGCGTTCACTCTAGATCTCCCCGCCGTCGTGCATCCCGAAAGGCGAGTAACTCAGCGCCGGCAGCAGAGCGGTCGCAATGAGGATTGCGAAGACTGCGAAATAGATCAGTCGGGCTTTAGACATGTGGTCACCTCCTTTCGAAAGATGGGTTAGAAGCGGACGTCTTGCAGGGCGTCGGCGGCCTGGCGATAGAGCCGGGCGGCAGCCCGATCGTCGCCACGCCGAGCGGCGAGATCGCCCTGGGCGACCCATGCCGACGCACGGTGGCTCCCGGACGAGAGCTGGTCGTACGCGCGCTCGCCGGCCTGGAAGGCTTCGTCGGCCTCGTCGAGCCGATCCTGCTCGAGCAACGCCCGGCCCAGCACGAGCTGGGCATTGCCGATCTCACTCATCTCGTCGACACGGTCGCCGAGTAGCTCGAGCGCATACCGCGCCTGCTCCTCGGCCCGCTTGATCTCGCCGGTGCGCAGATGAACCTGGGCGATGCCGTTGACCGCGTGTGCGGCCTCCGCGTCGTTTCCGACTTCCAGGGCGATCCGGACTGCGTCCTTGAGGAAATCCACGGCCTCCTCGGGATGGCCTAGAAGGAAGTTGATCCCGCCGAGGTTGTTCAGCAGCCGGCCGAGGTTGCCGCGGTCCGAGAGTTCCTCGTACGCGGCCTTGGCGCGCTCGGCGTAGGAACGTGCGAGCACCCAGTGGCCCTCGCGGTCGGCGATGATCGACGCCTGGAAGTAGACGTCGGCGGCCGTGCGCTTGTCGTTCAGGCCCTCTGCCAGCTCGAGTGCGCGTTCGACGTCCTCGCGCGCAGCTTCGAGATCGCGGCGCCGGCGATAGCACCGCGAGCGCCAGGCGAGAACGTTCGAGCGGAGTTGATCCGACGGAATCT
Organism: Gaiellaceae bacterium; assembly: GCA_036393535.1. Classification (GTDB taxonomy): domain Bacteria; phylum Actinomycetota; class Thermoleophilia; order Gaiellales; family Gaiellaceae; genus 3-1-20CM-4-69-9. Next base: position 4,369 of record DASWGR010000076.1, read on the forward strand.
CCGAACGCTCGGCCAGCTTGAGCGCTTCGTCGAACAGGCCGATTGCCGTCTGGATGCTGTTGAGCTTGTAGCGGGCGACGCCGAGCCGGAAGAGCACGTCGGCGCGCTCGACGTCCGAGAAAGACGTGCCCTCGCAGAGTCCGCGCGCCCGCTCGAGCAGTGCGATCGCCTCGCGCACCTCGCCGCGTCGCATGCGTACGGTCCCCTCGCCGGAGAGCGCACGCGACTCGAGTTCCTGCATGCCGGTGGCCAGCACGGCAGAGCGGATGCCCTCGAACTCCTCGAGCGCCTCATCGTTGCGGCGCGCCTCGAGCAGCGCCTCCGCCCGCGCAAGCGCCGCATCGACACGTCCGCGCTCGTCGGCAGAGACACCGTTGGCTAGAAAGCCTGCGTCTACGCCCAACCGCTGTGCGAGCCAGTCGATCGTCTCGCGCGTGGGACGGGTCTTGCCACGCTCGATCTGGCTCACGTACTCCTTGGAGAACCGGTCGCCCGCCAGGTCCGTCTGGGTCATCGAGGCGGCGACGCGAAGCTGACGCAGGCGCTCACCGAGTCTCAGTCCGGCTTGAGCAGCGGAGACTCGCTGTTGCTGACGGATTGCGGTCGAGTCAGACATATGCGGTGTAGTAGACGACATACTTCACAAAACTTCAACCCGTCCTTTCGGACATCCCCCAAAAAGGTCATGCTAGGGCCGGAAACCTGTCAAGTAAGCCTAACGCAAATCACTTGACCGAGCTACTTGACAGGCCCCGGGAAGCCTCCTAGAGTGAGGCCAGCTTGCAACCGAGCCAGACGCCAGGGTCGGCTGCAGGAGGCGCTTCACCAGGTGGGATCCGCAAGGGGCGTGGCTGGGCCGCAGAGCCAGGTCCCGCGGAAACCGCCACACAGGGCGGAGTCGCCTAACAGGAATCGACCCCCGGAGCCGCAGCCGGGGGTCTTCCTCGTTTCAGGGCTCGTTGGCCAAGGCGCCGACCACCGATTCCGCGGCGCCCTCGCGGCGGGGCAGCTGGCGAACCGTTAGGACCGAGATGATCGCGCCCATGAGGACGAGTGCGGCCCCGAGGTGGACCGCTCGGTGATAGCCGCCCACGAACTCGTCTCGCCACAGTGGACTGGTAGGCCGGACGCTGACGCGCGTGGCTACGAGAGCGCCCATGATCGCTATCCCGAGCGAGCCGCCGACCTGGCGCATGCTGTTGATCACGGCGGAGCCCACGCCCGCCTTGGCCACCGGAACGGAGCCCATCGCGGCGGCCGTCGTAGGCGCCATCGTCACCGCCAACCCCACGCCGCCCACGAGCAGGCCCGGAAGGATGTTCCAGAAGGACGAGCTGGCGTCGAGCGTCCCGAAAAGAAGCAGCGAGATCGCGAGCAGGGTCATCCCCGCGCCCATCAACCAGCGCGCGCCGATCCGGTCGGAGAACCTGCCAGCGGCCGGAGCGACGAGGATGATCAGAACTGTCATCGGCAGGAACGTCGCGCCGGTCTGGATCGCGCTGTACCCGAGGACGCGCTGCAGCAAGAGCGAGTTGTAGAAGAAGATCCCGAACATCGCGAGCCCGACGAGCAGCATCGCGGCGTTGGCGCCGACAAACGTCGGGTTCCGGAACAGCGAGAGATCGAGCATCGGCAGACGCTGGTTCAGCTCCAGGAGCACGAATGCGGTCAATGCCACCACTGCGATCGCGAACAGCGTCAGGACACGCATCGAGGTCCACGCGTGATCGTTCGTCTCGATCAGTCCGTAGGTGAGGGCGAAGAGCCCGGCCCCCGACGCGATCAGTCCGGGTAAGTCGAGCCTCTGCTCTTTCGACGTGTCCTTCGTTTCGTCGATGAAGACGAGAGCCGCGACGACGCCGAGCACCCCAACGGGAATGTTGATGAAGAAGATCCAGCCCCAGCTGACCTTCTCCGTCAGCAGGCCGCCTACGATCGGTCCGATCGCGAGCGCGAGCGCGGAGACGCCGGCCCAGATCCCAATGGCGGTTCCCCGCTGGCGCGGCGGGAAGGTCGCGGTGATGATCGACAGCGTTGCGGGGTTCATCAAAGCAGCGCCTACACCCTGCACCGTGCGTGCTGCGATGAGCGACCCCGCGCCGCCCGCGAGACCGCACCAGAGTGACGCGCCGGTGAAGACCACGAGGCCGGCGATGAAGATCGCCCGACGGCCGAGCAGGTCGGCGAGCTTCCCTCCAGAGAGAAGCAGCACGCCAAACGTGAGGGCGTAGGCGTTCACGACCCATTCGAGCTCCGAGATGCCGATGCCGAGGTCCTTCTGGATCGACGGCAGCGCCACGTTCACGACCGTGTTGTCGAGCATGATCATGAACAGCCCGACCGCGACCGCAACGAGCGTCCACCACTTTCGATTCTCAGGCGTGAACAGCCGAGCACGCATGGCGGAAAGGTTAAAGCAACCTCTCCGCCCTACGTCGTACGGCTACCCGTACGCTTCGCGCGTGTCCGACTTCATCTGGAGCCCGACCGCCGAAGACGTCGAGAGCGCGAACCTGACCAGGCTCGCGCGCCGCCTCGGTGTGGAGCGCTACGCGGATCTCCACCCCATCTCTATCGAGGAACCGGAGCGTTTCTGGCCCGCTGTGATCGAGGACCTCGGGCTCGAGTTCTCCGTGCCCTGGGAACAGGTCGTCGACACGTCTCGCGGCAGCGAGTGGGCCACCTGGTTCACGGGAGGCAAGCTGAATCTCGCCTGGAACTGCGTGCACAGGTGGGCCGCCGGCGAGCTGGCGGAGGAGGAGGCTGCGATCTGGCAGGGCGAAGACGGGACGCGCCTCGCGCTGAGCTGGCGCCAGCTCTCGGACGAGGTCTTCCGACTCGCCGAAGGGCTTGCGTCGATCGGCATCGGCGAGGGCGACGCCGTGGGGATCTTCCTGCCGATGTCGCCGCAGGTCGCGATCGCCTCACACGCCTGCGCGCACCTGGGTGCCGTTCAGGTCCCGATCTTCTCCGGCTTTGCCGCTCCGGCAATCGCGGCGCGGCTCGCGGACGCAAAGGCCAAGACGCTGATCACGGCCGACGGATCACTCCGGCGCGGACAGCTGGTGCCGATGAAGCAGATCGCCGACGAGGCGCTCGAATCGGCCGCAACGGTCACGCACACGGTCGTGTGGCGACGCCTCGGTCTCGACGACGTGCCGATGACACTCGGACGTGACCGCTTCTGGGACGAGCTCGTCGAGAACACCTCCGGGGATCTGACCCCGAGGCAGGTCGATTCCGAGCATCCCTACCTCCTCGCGTATACGTCCGGGACGACCGGAAAGCCGAAGGGCGCACTGCACGTCCAGGGCGGGTTCCTCGTGTCGATCGCGCGCGAGGTTGCGTACCAGACGAACGTCAAGCCCGGCGACCGCATCCATTTCGCCACCGACATGGGTTGGATCATGGGCCCATGGACGGTGGTGGGCGGCGGCGCCTGCGGAGCAACGGTGGTGTACGCGGAAGGCGCGCCCGACTTTCCGGCGGACCGCATCTGGAACTTGATCGAGTCCGAGCGCGTGACGATGCTCGGCGTTTCACCGACGCTGGTTCGCGCACTGATCCCCAAGGGCGACCCACAGACAGACATGTCCACGTTGAAGGCGATCTGCACGACGGGCGAACCGTGGAACCGCGATCCGTACCACTGGCTGTTCGAGAAGGTCGGCGGAGGTAACACGCCCATCGTGAATTGCTCCGGCGGCACCGAGGTGGGAGCGTGCTTCCTCGCGACCTGCCTGACCGAGCCGATCAAGCCTGTCGCGCTCGGCTTCCCTGCTTTGGGACAGGACATGGACGTGTTCGCACCGGACGGCGCGTCCTTGCGCGGCGAAGTCGGGGAGCTCGTCTGCAAACGTCCGTGGCCCGGAATGACGCGCGGCGTGTGGCGTGACAACGAGCGCTACCTCGAGGCGTACTGGCGACGCTTTCCCGGAGTCTGGACACACGGCGACTGGGCGTCGGTCGACGAAGACGGCTACTGGTTCCTGCACGGCCGCTCCGACGACACGCTCAACATCGCCGGCAAGAGAATTGGGCCGGCGGAGCTCGAATCGGCGGCGGTGGCTCACGGCGCGGTCGCGGAAGCCGCAGCGATCGGGATTCCGCACGACGTAAAGGGCGAGGTCGCGTGGATCTTCTGCGTGCTCAAACCGGGCAACAAGGCGACGCCGGACTGCGCGCTCGAGATCTCGACCGCAGTCACCGACGAGCTCGGGAAGGCATTCCGGCCGGAACGGATCGTCTTCGTCCCGGCCCTACCGAAGACCCGCAGCGCGAAGGTCGTCCGGCGCGCCGTCCGTGCCCGCGTCCTCGGTGAGGAAATGGGCGACCTCTCCTCGGTTGAGAACCCGGAAGCCCTCGACGAGATCGCCGAGGCCGTCGGCCGCGCCTGAGTTTCCGTTTCTCGACGTATACGAGTACGGAATACGAACCTAAATGTAAATTTCGCTGCAGGAGTGCGCAGGATCCACTCCGAATGGGCATCTAGATCATCGACCGCGCAATGGTGGTAGCAGGCACCCTCACCGCGATCGTGTTTGGCTTGGCAGCGCCGTCGGGAGCAGCGCCACAAGCTTCCGATTCGTCTGCGTTGGCAGCCGTAGCGTCGTCGTGCGCCGGGGCGACGACCGCTGCCGGGGACGAGCACTCGCGTCTCGAGGCGATGTATTGCGGCATCAACATCGTGCGACGTGCATATGGCCTCCCGCTTGTCAGGGGCAACGTTCCGCTCAACCGCTCCTCCGTCTTGAAGGCGGACGCAGTACGCCGCTGCGGCTTCACGCACACGCCCTGCGGTATGGCTTTCTCGCGGACGTTCAAGACGGCCGGCTACCTCCCGGCCCGGGCGTTCGGCGAGAACCTTGCGTGGGGACAAGGCGAGTTCGGCTCGCCGCTGGGCACGCTTCGGCTCTGGCTCAACTCGCCGCCGCATCGTCGGAACCTGCTGGCGCGCAACTGGCGCGACCTCGGGATCGCGTTCGAACGGGGCCACATGTTCGGCCGTGACGGGGTCGCCCTTTGGGTGATGCAGTTCGGCCGGCGTCGCTGATGGTTTTCGACTGAGAGGCGGAAACAGCTAGACTGGGGCCGTGCGGATCGCGCTGGCCCAGATCAATCCCGTCGTCGGCGATCTCGAGGGAAACCGCAAGCTGATCCTGGAGTGGCTCGCCGAAGCGAAGGGCAACGTCGCCGACCTCGTCGTCTTCCCGGAGCTGGCGGTGACGGGCTATCCGCCGGAGGACCTGCTGCTCCGCCCCGGGTTCATCCGCGCAGCGGAGGAATCCGTCGAGAAGATCGCGCGCGAGGCACGAGGCGCGACCGTGCTCGTCGGGGCGCCTCATTTCGACCGCGACCTCTACAACGCCTGCTACGTCTGTTCCGCCGGTGAGGTCAAGGCGGTGTACCGGAAGCGCTTCTTGCCGAACTACGGCGTCTTCGACGAAGACCGCTACTTCGCACCGGGCCGTGACCTGATTCTGCTCGAGCACGGCAAGACCCTCGTCGGCACGACCATCTGCGAAGACATGTGGCAGCCCGGCCCGCCTGCGACCGAACTCGCGCTGGCCGGCGCAGAGCTGCTCGTCAACATCTCGGCATCACCTTTCTATGTCGGACGTCCCGACGAGCGCGAGGAGATGTTCGTGACGCGCGCGCGGGACAACTCCTGTTTCGTGGCGTTCTGCAACACGGTCGGCGGGCAGGACGAGCTGATCTTCGACGGCCACTCGTGTGTGCTCGACGACGAAGGGAACGTGCTGGCACGAGCACCCGGTTTCGAGGAAGCGCTCCTGGTCGTCGACATCGAGCCGCAGGAAGTAATCGGCCGCCGCCTGAGCGACGTGCGCCGTCGCGCCCTGGCGCGCGAGCGTGAGCAGATCCCGCCCGTCGAGATCATCCACGTCGGGTCGCCGGGACCGTCCAGCAACGGCAGCAAGGCTGTGGGCGAGGTCGTCCCGTTCGTCGATGAGATCGAGCAGATGCGGCGTGCGCTCGAACTCGGGCTGGGCGACTACGTTGGCAAGAACGGCTTCCAGGAAGTGGTCGTAGGAGTGTCCGGAGGGATCGACTCCGCGGTGACCGCCGCCCTCGCGGCGGAGACACTCGGACCGGAGCACGTGCACTGCGTCTCGATGCCCTCGCGCTACTCGTCAGAAGGGACGCGAACGGACGCCCGCCGGCTGGCCGAGAGCCTCGGCTGCCCGTTCACGGAGATCCCGATCGGCAAGATCGTCGACGCATTCGGGGAGGCGCTCGAGGAGGCGTTCGCCGGAACCGAGCCAGATCTAACGGAAGAGAACATCCAGGCCCGGGCTCGCGGCGTTCTGTTGATGGCTTTGTCGAACAAGTTCGGCTGGATGCTCGTCGCGACGGGCAACAAGTCGGAGCTCTCGGTCGGTTACGCGACCCTCTACGGGGACATGGCGGGCGGCTTCGCGCTGTTGAAGGACGTCTACAAGACCGACGTGTTCCATCTTGCGCGCTACCTCAACGAGAGAGCAGGTCATGAGCTGATTCCGCAGAGCATCATCGACCGCGCGCCGAGCGCCGAGCTGCGCGACGACCAGCTCGACGAGGACTCGCTGCCGCCCTACCCGAAGCTCGACGAGGTGCTGGAGCAGTACGTCGAGCACGACCGCACGCTCGAGGAGCTTTCAGGGGACGGCTTCGACCGCGACGTCGTCGAGCGCGCCGTCGCGATGGTCGACCGCGCCGAGTACAAGCGGCGGCAGGCGCCGCCCGGCGTGAAGCTGCGGCCGAAGGCCTTCGGCCGCGACCGGCGTACGCCCATCACCAACCGCTGGCGCGGTTGAGCTCTTCGAACCAGCGCAGACGTTCCTCCCACGGCACGGCGGCGTTCGCGGGAGACGTCGAGGGAAGCACGAACAACCGGGTCTCCTCCAGCTGTCGTTCCTGCACGCCGAGCTCGGCCCGCTCTCCGAACGTGCCGCGATACGCCTCTTTGCCGACCAATCCGATCCAGGCGGGATTCAGCTCGTGGGCGATGCGCGCGAGGCGTTCGGCGGCTCCCTCGAAATCCGCTTTACGCAGATCGCCGGAGCCCGGCGTCGTCCGCGCCGCTGCATTTGTCACGCCGATGCCGTAGGTCAGAAGCTCGAACTGTTCCGCGGGCTCGAGCAGGCGTGGCGTGAAGCCCGCCGCATGCAGTAGGCGCCAAAAGTCGTTGCGTGGATTTGCGAAGTGCGCCTGCGCCGCCGCGGAGACCCGGCCCGGGTTGATCCCACAGAAGAACACCCGTAGACCGTGCGCAACGACGTCCGGGATCGCGGACTGAGGCGACGTCTTGCGGCGCCGCCCTAGAGGCTGTCCGGGCTCCGCCCGGGCAGCCGTCTTATCGTGCTCGTTGGTCAACCAAGCACCCACCACAGTGCGACGGAACGGCGGGGTTACGCTGCTTCGGGCTCGGCAAGTTCGAGCGGGTCACGGGCATCGAGGAACTCCTCGAAACGCGCTCGAAGTGCCTCGCCTTCGAGCGCCAGCTCCCGACGCGAGCGGCGCGGCTCGAGCGCGACGATGCGGACCGTGTCTTCCCAGCCGCCGTAACACCTGGCGTAACAC
>DASWGR010000077.1:0-22855 GCA_036393535.1 Gaiellaceae bacterium
GCGCGGCGGGAGACAGGTCCAGAAAAAGGCACTCAAGCCAGCTTGGTGTCGGGTCATCCCGCCGCCGCTCCACTCTCAACAGCCGACCGGACGACAGCCGGCCTCAACCCAAACTACACAGCTTGGTGCTCGCGACCCAGAGACTCGACAGCATCACTGGCAGGGGCACTAAGCGCCGTGCTCGAGCAGCAGCTGCTCGACGCGTGCATCGCCGTTCTGGCGCGTCGCATCGATGGCGCGGAAGCCGCCGCCCTGCGGCAGGTTCGGGTCCGCGCCGTGCTCGAGCGCCAGCTTCACGAGCTCGTAGCGTGTCGTCTCGTCGCCGGCCGCCGCCGCAGCCGCGTGGATGGCCGCCGTCTGCACGTGCTCGTTCGTCGAGAGTGCGTTGACGTCCGCGCCGCGTTCGAGCAGTAAACGCGCCGCTTCGAGGTGGCCGAAGAAACACGCGAGCCCGAGCGGGTGAAAGCCGTCGTCGCCGAACGCGTTCGCACGCGACGGATCCTCGTCGAGCAGCTCGCGCAGTCGGTCAGCCCTCCCGAGCGCCGCCGCCTCGAAGACGTCGAGCTCGGGATCGACGGTAAGGAGCTTCTCAACCTGTTCTTCCTCCCCTCGGTACAGCGCTTGCAGCAAGTCGGACAACGCGATCCTCCTCTCGTGACCTGATGAGTTAGCCTAACTCGGTGCACGCGAACGAGGGCTTCGTTCCCTTCCGCGGCTACCGCACCTGGTACCGCGTTGTCGACGGCGACGAGCGGTCGGAGGGGAAGCTGCCCGTCGTCCTCTTGCACGGTGGCCCCGGGGCGACACATGACTATCTCGAGCCTTTGGAGGCGCTCGCCGATACGGGCCGGCGGGTTGTCTTCTACGACCAGCTCGGCTGTGGCAAGTCCGACCTGCCCGACGACCAGTCGCTCTGGGTGGTCGAGACGTTCGTCGAAGAACTCGACGTGATCCGCCGCGAGCTCGGGCTCGACCGTATCCATCTCTTCGGAAATTCATGGGGCGGCATGCTCGCGATGGAGTACGCGCTCACGCGCCCGCGCGGGCTCGAGAGCCTGATCCTCGCGAGCTCCCCAGCGAGCATTCCACAGTGGGTGGAGGAGACGGGCAAGCTGCGCGCGAAGCTGCCGCCGGACATCCAGGCCGTCCTCGACCGCCACGAAGCGGCCGGGACCACCGACGATCCCGAGTACGAGGAAGCAGCGACGGAGTTCTACAAACGTCACGTGTGTCGCGTGGACCCGTGGCCCGAATGCGTGCTCCGCTCATTCCAGTTCATCGCGGAGCACGGCATCGTCTACCACACGATGAACGGTCCGAGCGAGTTCCACGTGACGGGCAACCTCCGCAATTGGAGCGTGGTGGAGAGACTCCCGGAGATCTCTGCGCCGACGCTCGTCGTGACGGGCGAACATGATGAGGCGACGCCCGCCATCAACAAGACGGTGGCTGAGGGCATCCCGGGCGCGGAGTCGGTGATCTATCCGGGCGGCTCGCACATGGCGCATGTCGAGGACACCGAAGGCTACATCCAGCTGCTCGACGGATTCCTCAGCGGCGTTGAGGAGCGCGTCTGACATCAGCGCAGCAATCGTGAGAGACGCCGGTCCTTGAGGACGCGCCCGCCGGTCTGACACTCGGGGCAGTAGTAGATCGTGTGCTCTTCGAAGTCCACCTGCGCGATCGGCGTGCCGCACACGTAACAGGGCTCGCCGAGCTTGTTGTGGACGCGGTACGCGCGTTTGTCGTTTGCACCGCGCTCGCGGAGCTCCAGTCCTCGTTCGAGCTCTGAGTCGATCGCCTCCGCCAGCTGCTCGACCTCTTGCGGCGTGACGTCGCGTGTCAGTTCATACGGCGAGAGCTGCGCGTGATGCAGGATCTCGTTCGCCCACGCGCGCCCGATTCCCGCGATCACGCGCTGGTCGCGGAGCATCGAATGCAGCCGCCTCGATTCGGCGGCGCAAATCTCGGCGAGCCGTTCAGCGCCGATCCCGAGCGCCTCAGGCCCAAGGTGGGCGAGCTCCTGCTCCGCTTCTTCTGGAGTGAGCAACCAGACACCTGCCCGCTTCTTCGCGCCGGCCTCGGTCAACACGAGCCGTGCACCGCCCTCGAAGACGAGCTGAAACGCCGGTTTCTTCGGACCGGGCTCCCCGGCCTTGAGGTACTTCAACCGTCCGGCCGTCATCAGGTGAACGAGCACCACGAGCTCGCCGTCGGCCGTCGGGAACAGCAACCGCTTCGCGCGCCTTTCTGCCCCTGCCAGCCGCCGCCCTTCGAGTACGGAGAGCGGCGGGTCGAACGTCTTCAGCGTTGCGATGTGCGCGGGCCCTGCCTTGACGATCGGGAATGCAGAGACCGGATCGTCGAGCGCGCGGCGCCACGCCTCCATCTCCGGCAATTCAGGCATCTCAGTTGGCCTTTAGGCTCCAGCGCATCGATCCGATCAGGGTATCCGTGCGTCGAGGGGGCGTGACCGAGGCGGTCCACCGCGTGCACGCGGTTGCGGTGCAGGACGGAGCCGTGGTCGCAGAGGCCGGCGATTCGGGCCTGGTCGCCTTCATGCGCTCCTCGTCGAAGCCGCTTCAAGCGATCCCCGTGGCGCGTGCCCGGGCCGAGCTCGACGAGCGCGATCTTGCAATCGCGTCGGCGTCCCACCTCGCCAACGATGCGCAGCTCGCGGCGGTGCGCGCGCTCCTGGCCAAAGCGCCGGCGAGCGAGGAGGAGCTCGAGTGCGGGCCGGAGGGTGAGCCGCCGTCGCGGCTCAAACACAATTGCTCCGGAAAACACGCCGGGATGCTCGCGCTCTGTCGCGCGCAAGGCTGGCGCAGCGAGGGCTACCGCTTGGAGGGCCACCGCGTGCAGCGGGAGATGCTCGCCGTCCACGCCGAGGCGGCGGAGGTGCCCGCGGACGAGCTCCGCACGGGGATAGACGGCTGCGGCGTTCTCACCTTCGCCCTCCCCCTCGAGCGAATGGCGCACGCGTTCGCACGACTCTCTCAGCTGGAAGGCGGCGATCGGATCGCAGCCGGCATGAAGGCATATCCCGATCTGATCCGGGGCCCACGCGCGGCGGACACTCGGTTGATGAAGACACTGCCGGGCTGGATCGCGAAAGGCGGCGCCGAAGGATTGCTCTGTGCCTCGGGCGACGGGATCGGCGTCGCACTGAAGGTCGAGGACGGCAACGGCCGTGCGGTTGGTCCGGCGGCGGCCGCTTTCTTTCGGCAACTCGAGCTCGACCTCGGCGACCTCAGCGTTGTCACGCTCGAGAACAGTCGCGGCGAGCTAGTTGGAGAGATCACTAGCCAGCCGAGGCGCCGACTCGGCGGCGCCGCTTAGAGGCCGGGCAGGCTTTGCCCGCGCGGCCGTCTACACCCGCTCACGATTCGCCCATATCCATCAGCCTTCGAAGACTTCCGAAAAAAAATCGCTATTTGCTTTCGCCGCAACCTCTGTAATATCCGGGCGGGTAGAGGGCGAGCCGGGGAGGCAGCGGGTATCCGGCTCTTTTGCGTTTGTAGATCGAGTGCCCGTCAACCGACGCGAAAAGAACCGGGAGGTAGGCCGCCGTTGTTGACCGTCGAAATCTCCCTTCCTGAGGTCGAGGAGCTGCAGAAGCTCGTCCAGGAAGGTCTCGAGAAAGGCGTTCTCAACTACGACGAGATCGCAGCCGGGCTCGAAGACGTCGAGCTGACCAAAGAGCAGATCGAAGACTTCTACACGTATCTGGTCGACCACGGGGTCGAGCTGCTGGAGGGCGAGACGCACAAGCATCCGCCGCACGAGCTCCCCACACCTGAAGAGGAGAAGGGCCCGAAGCTCGATCTGAGCGTCGAGCCGTCGCTCGACTCGCTGCGCCTGTACCTGCGCGAGATCGGCAAGGTCTCGCTTCTCACGGCCGACCAGGAGGTCTACCTCGCAAAACGCATCGAGCGCGGGGACATGTCGGCGAAGACCCAGATGATCGAGGCCAATCTCCGGCTCGTCGTCTCGATCGCGAAGTCCTACCTCGGTCGTGGCCTCAGCTTCCTCGACCTGATCCAGGAAGGCTCCCTCGGCTTGATCCGCGCGGTCGAGAAGTTCGACTACCGCAAGGGCTACAAGTTCTCGACCTACGCGACCTGGTGGATCCGGCAGGCGGTGACGCGCGCGATCGCGGACAAGGCGCGCACGATTCGCATCCCGGTGCACATGGTCGAGAAACTGAACAAGGTCGTTCACATCGAGCGGCAGCTCGTGCAGCGACTGGGGCGCGAGCCGCGTCCGGACGAGATCGCCGAGGAGCTCGAGATGACCACGGACGAGGTGCGCGAGATCCTCCGCATGTCACAGCTGCCCATTTCGCTCGAGAAGCCGATCGGCGAGGAGGAGGACTCGGAGCTCGGCGATTTCGTTCAGGACGACTCGGCCGAGTCGCCGTTCGACACTGCAACGCTGTCGTTACGTCGCGAGGACGTCGAGCATGCATTGTCCGCGCTGCCCGAGCGGGAACGTCAGGTGATCGAGCTCCGCTTCGGCCTGTCCGGGGCGCAGCCCTGCACGTTGGAGGAGGTCGGGCGTGCGTTCGGCGTCACCCGAGAGCGCATCCGTCAGATCGAGAACAACACGCTCAAGAAGCTCGAGTCGCTGCCCGAGGCGCAAGGGCTCAAGGACTGCGTCTAGCGGTTAGCCGAAGCTGACGCGCTCGGCGAGCACGCTGACTGCGCGTTCCCCGAGGTAACCCGGCCGCGCCGAGCTGAAACGCAGGTTCCACGCGCCTCCGGCGGGAACCCGGAAGCTCAGCGGAATGCGCTGTCCAGGGTGCACGCGGATGGTGCGCTTGATTCCCTTGCCGGTAAGGACGATTGGCGTGACCTGAGTATGTGCCGGCAGCGCCAGCACGAGCTCGAGTGTTCCGCCGGTCTTCGTCCAGACCGTGATCGCGCCCTGCGGGGCGAGCCAGCGGTCCGCGAACCGTCCGGCGGCGAGCAGACGTAGGCGCGGCGTTCCCACCGGCCGGTAGAGGTCGAAGATCAGCTCGTGCCGGACGCGCGCGACGCCGCTGAGTTGCACCGTCGACGAGTACGTCTGCACGAGGAGCGGACGGCGGTCCGGCCGGCCGTCGACGAGCAGCTTGCCGTCGGGTGCGACGCGGACGGTCTTTGCATCGAACTGGTCGATCGGCGCGCTGCCGAGCAGGAGGAGCCGCTTGATGGACGTGTTCCAGAAGAGCTGCTGCCATGACTGCTCTTTGCGCGAACCGGGCGGCGACAGAAGGTCCACGCTCCCGAGCCGCGCGTGGTCGACCCAGCGGATGTCGTGCGGCAGTGAGTTACGCAGGCTTCGGCTCGTGCCCGCGTCGAAGGCGGACGCGCCGGCCGACATCGCACAGCACGCAACGATTGCGGTGACGAGCGCGAGAGCTGCCGGCACCTTGCGGAAGGCGACGAGTGCGCCGAGCACGGACAGCACCGCGGCGACGAGCGCAATCGCGAGCGAGCCGTTGCCGACCGACGTCAAACCCTCCAACCTGAGCACGGCCCACAGGGTGGGCGAATCGTCTTTGTTGTGAGCGGCGGCGTACCCGGAGAGCGGGACACGAGCCGCGAGCAGGAGCAGCCCGGCCGAGAGTAGGCCGACGGGGATCCGACCGGGCAGCCCGCGCTTCACGTAGAGACAGAACGCGACTGCAAGCAGTGGGACCAGCGTGAAGAGGTAGCGCTCCTGGAAGCGTTGCGAATCCGTGTCCGCGATCTGGGCCGCCTCGAGGAGGAGGCCCACCGCGAGGACAAGGGTCGTCACCGCAAACGCCTGCTCTGCGCGCCGCCGTGGCTGGAAAAGCACGACGGCGAGGCCGGCCAGTGCGCCCGGGATGATCACCCAGCCCGCGGAGTACGTGAGCAGCATCGCCTCCATGCCGACCCAGTGCAGGATCGAGGCGGGATGCACCGCATGCGCACCGTTCGCGTAGACGCCGAACACGCGCTCCGAGCCGAGCGTCGCCAGGAGTAACGCCGGCGGGACGATCAACAGCACGAGCGCAAGCCAGAGTCGGCGCACGGCTCGAACGACATGGAAACGGTCGGCGACGAGCTCCGCCGCGAGCACCGCAACCGGGACGATCACGTACTGGATCCGCGCAAAGATGCTGAGCCCGCTGAAGACCGCGAACGCGAGCTGGGCACGCAGGGTCGGGTCCGACACGACACAAACCCCCCCGTAGACCGCGGAGAGCACGAGCGGATAGGCGAGCGGGTCGGCGAGCATGGTGGAGGAGTAGACGCCGTCCGGTACGGCGACGGTCAGTGCGGCGACCGCGAGGCCGAGCCAGCGGGCGAGCCCGAGCCGGCGGCAGAGCAGATAGGCGGGAATCGCCGCCAGCGAGAAGAGCACGGCGTGAACGCCCTGGGTCAGCCGGAACGCGATGACGGGATCGTTGGTGACGAGCCAGACCGGCGCGGTCACGATCGGATCGAGCAGCGCGGGGAAGTGCACGCCGGCGCCGCGAATGAGCGGGCGCCCGTGCTCCGCGAGGCTGCGCGCGAGCGACGGATAGACGTACTCGTCCGGCAGGTAGTACGGCGTCAGCCGGGCGACGGCCGCAAACAGCCGCCCGCCGCAGCTGGCCGCGACGATTCCGGCGAGCCACACCCAAGCCGGGATGGCAGCCACGCGTGCGAAGGCCCGTGGGGCAGAGACCTCGGGGCCCGCGCGCAGATCTCGGGCGACGTCGAATGCCACGAAATCCCTATCGGCAAGCGGCTCCTATCCCTTGAACGAGGGATACAACCGCGCGAAAGCTTCGCTTCTGCTTATCCGGTTAGTTCCGTCCGGGCCCGATCGTAGCGTTGGTGGATGCCGCGTCCCGACTTTCCGCGCTCAGTGATCGAGTTCCAGCGCCGGTTTCCGGACGAAGAGGCGTGCCGGGTGTAGTTGTTTGCTTCGCGCTGGCCGGACGGGTTCTGTTGCCCGGTGTGCGGTGGCGGTGAGGTCGGCGCTGAGCAGCGCCGTCACCTCTGGCAGTGCCGGGGCTGCGGCCGACAGACGTCGGTGACGGCGGGGACGGCAATGCATAAGACGCACCTGTCGCTGACGGTTTGGTTCTGGGCCGCCTATCTGGTCGCAACGCACGGGCCGGGGATCTCGGCGCTGCAGCTGCAACGCCAGCTCGGGATCTCCCGCTACGAGACGGCCTGGACGATCCTGCACAAGTTGCGGCGGTCGATGGTGGCACCGGAGCGCGAGCCGCTCACCGGCGAGGTCGAGGTCGAGGAGGGCTTCCTGGGCGGCCGCGACACCGATCTCCGCGGTGGCCGCCAGCGCGACGGCAAGCCGCTGGTCGGGGTCGCAGTCGAGGTGCGCGGCAACGGCTCCGGGCGCTTGCGCCTGCAGCTGCTGCCCGATGCCTCAGGCGACTCGCTGACGCGTTTCGTCGACTCGAGCGTCGCTGCCGGCGCGATCGTCCACACCGACGGCTGGGCTGGCTATCGCGGCTTGCGAGCCGCCGGTTTCGACCACCAGCCGCGTAAACAGCGCGCCCGCTCTCCCGACCGCGAGTGGGTGCTGCCACGCGCCCACCGAGCACTCTCGAACCTCAAAACCTGGCTCCAGGGCACCCATCACGGCGTCTCTCCGAAACATCTCCAGGTCTACCTCGACGAGTTCGTCTTCCGCCACAACCGCCGCCGCACACCCCTCGCCGGCTTCCAAACCCTGCTCGGCCTCGGAGCGACCCACGAACCGACCATCTACCGCCAGATCACCCGCCGCCAGCCGCGAAACCGCCCCGCGGAACAAAGCGGATAAGCATGAGCTTCGCTTTCGCGCAGGATTAGGGTCGCCGCTTCGGCGTTCCCATACCCGAAGCGAAAGGGAAGCTTTCGCGTAGGAAGCGCTAGCGCTAGCGCTTGGCGCGGTCGGCCGGCACGAAGAGGCGGCAGTGGGGGCATTTGAAACCCCGGTGACGTTCGGTCTGGCCCGCCATCAACTCGGCCTTGAAGGTCTTCTTGCAGTGGGGGCACACGATCTCGTGCGCCGGCTCCTGGGTGGGCACCTCGGTCACCGTGCCACGCTACCTGTCCTAGGAGGGATTGGCGAAATAGGGCAGGGTCAGGCGGAGGTTCGGCAGCGCGGTCGCTTACGATCTCCTCCGTTAACGACAGCGGAGGTGCTCCTTGGCCCGAACCGGATTTATCGACCACATCGGGATTGGCGTGCCGGATCTCGTCGCGGCCAAGCAGTACTACGACGACCTCATGTACGTACTCGGGCTCCGCGAATGGTTCGAGACAAGCCCCGGAGGACCACTCAACTACGGGCCTGACGGTGCTCAAGGTTCACAGCTGTTCTTCTACCAAGCAGAGGAACCGGGAACCTACTCACTCCGCCAAACGGGCCTTCATCACCTCGCATTCTTGGTCGCGAGCAGAGCGGTCGTCCGAGAAGCACACCAATGGGCATGTGCACGCGAGGCCATCATCTTGGACGAACCACGCGACTTCCCCCAGTATGGGGAACATTGTTTTGCGACCTACTGGCTCGATCCTCATGGATTCAAGCTTGAGGCGGTTTGCCACAGTCCCGAAGAGACCGTCTCCGGGCAAAACCCCCGAGCGCGCACGGCGTCCAGCAGCGGCGCTGCGTAAAGCGACTCGTTCCTAGGTCAGGTAGAGGCGGTAGTCGTCGAGCGGCGCCCGTTCCGGCGGCGGAGGATCGGTGCGCGGCGACCCGAGGTGGATCAGGCCGAGGAACCGCTCGCCGTCGGGCAAGCCGACCGCATCGCGTCCCGCCTTCGTGCGGAGCACCTGCGGTGTCCGCCAATAGCTTGCGAGCCCGCGCGCGTGCGCGGCGAGCAGGACTGCGTAGATCGCACTCGCGGTCGCGCAGATGTCTTCCTCGTCCTGCTCGAGGTCGCCGGTCAAGACAGCAGAGGCAACGACGAGCGTCGGCGCACGCTCGAGCTTCGGGGCTTCCGCGGGACCGGCGGCCTCCTTGAGACGCTTCAGTGTCACGGGGCCGAGCACGCGAAAGCGCCAGGGGTTCGTCCGGTGATGGTTCGGCGCCCAGCGCGCGAGCTCGAGCAACTCGTCGACGACCTCGGTTGGCACGGGCTCCGGCCCGAACGACTTGTGCGTCCGCCGCGACTGGATCAGCTCCGAAATGTCCGTCAAGGCGCGCACCCTATCCGCGCCGGCCTATCTAATAGTCGTCGAGTCGCGGCATGCGCCGCTGCTCGTGCGGCGACTGTGGCAGCACGCGCCGCCAGCTCAGGAAGCGCCCGGCTCCGCGACCGCTGTCCTGGCTACCCGGTGCATCGAATTGAGCCTTGAACGCGGGCTTGTTGTCGATCGACGAGATGAAGAGGAAGAAGACGGCGAAGGCCGCCCCTTCCGAGACGTGACCGAACACTGCACCGACGGCCACGACCAGGCCGAGAAACAGCCAGAGCGACCTCGCCGGCCGGCGGAGCATCATGAACGGATTATCGGCCTCGCTCCCGCGCCGAATCGTTGCGGTGAGGTTAAGAGCCGCCCGTGTCCTCGGGCGGCACGAGGCGGTTGCCCTCGATCCTGAAGCCGGCGGCGCGCAGGAAAGGCCGTGCAACCTCGACTGCGCGCGCGAGGTTGGTGGCCATCCAGAAGCAGAGCGCGGCGAGCGGTAGCTCGACCAGCGCCGCCTCGACCGAGGCCTGCACGAGCTCACCCGTGGTGCGTGAAGTCACCACGTCGAACCAGGCGTCGCACACCAGCAGCGTTCCACTGATCGCTGCGGCAACCTCGGCATAGGGCGAACGACGGACCACCGCAACAGCTGTGACGACCAGCGCGACGCCGAGGCCGATGTCGAACCCGCCCCAAGCAACGTGCCAGTGGTTGGCCGTGTAGTTCCGTGGCAGTGTGATGATCAGGAACCCGGCCCAGACGATCAGGATGAGGGCGCAGAGGATGAACGCCGGGGCGATCCAGGGCGGCACGAGCCAGCGACCTCGCCCCGAACGGAGTCCTGCGCGCGCTCTGAACTGGATCATCTACGCAGACTAGATGCAGGCTCTAGTGCGACTCGAGGAGCTGCTTCATCCGCGCTTGGTCTTTGGGGATCTGCTTCCGCGCCTGGCTCTTCGCCACAGGCAAGAGCAACTTGCCGCCGAGCCCGTGCCCTTGGAAGTCGAGTGTGAACGTGAGCCGCGAACGTGAACCATCGCCGACGGGCTCCACTGAGATGTTTCCGACCGCACGGATCGGCCCGTCGAGCACACGGAACGACGACTGCCGCGGCGGGTCGTGCTCGGTGACCTCGTAGGTCATCGTGCGGTCGCCGCCCGGTACCCGGCGCGTTTCCCGCACGCGCTTGCCGACTCCCATCGGCTGGTCATCCTCGGGCTGCACGTCGACGATCTGTTCCTGCCACTCGCCGTGCCGCTTGACGTCGTCGAGGTATGCGAACACCTCTTCGGGCCTTCTGTTGATCTCGATGCTCTCGGTAATGGGTGCCACTGTTGCCTCCTCGGGCCGAATTACAGGCCGATCCTCCTGTTTGGCGGCTCGCCGGTCAATTCCGGCCCGGCTCTCATCGACCACTCATCTGCTGGTCTTAGCCTGCGCGGAGGTGATGAGGGGATGAGCGCGGCAGTCGAAGCGCGAGGCGTACGCAAGGAATACGGCGGTCTCGTCGCGGTCGAAGATCTGACATTCGCCGTCGAGCGAGGTCACATCCTCGGCGTGCTCGGTCCGAACGGCGCCGGAAAGACGAGCGCGATCCGCGTGCTCACGACGATCCTCGCGCCGACGCGGGGAACGTTCGCCGTAGCGGGCATCCCCAGCACGCGCCCCGCGGACATCCGGCAGCGGATCGGTGTGCTGCCCGAGAGCGCCGGCTACCCCGAACGGCTGACCGGTGAGGAGTACCTGCGCTACCACGCGCGCCTCTTTGGTCTCGGCAAGCAGAGCGCGCGCGCCGTTGCCGTCAGATTGCTCGCGGAAGCCGGTCTGCCCGCGGGCGCCCGCGCCCCAATCGGCACTTACAGTCGAGGAATGCGGCAGCGGCTCGGCATCGCGCGGGCCCTCGTCAATGAGCCGCAGGTGCTGTTTCTAGACGAGCCGACGATGGGGCTCGACCCTTCCGGACAACGCCAGGTGCTCACACTCGTGCGCCGCATCGCGCGCGAACGCGGCGCAACAGTCCTGCTCAGCACACACCTGCTCGCCGAGGTCGAGGAGACGTGTTCGCGTGTGCTGATCCTCAACCGTGGGCGCGTCGCAGCGGAAGGCACCGTGGCGGACGTATCGCGGCAGGCTGCGGCACCGCGCAGCGCCCGGCTCCGCGTCGAGGCGGACTCCGTCCCCAAGGCCTTCCGCATCCTTACGGCCGAGCGTGGAATCCGTGTTGTCGAGCCAACTGATGGTCAACCGGGCACGCTGGCTCTGACGCTGGCGGACAAGCAGGACTCCACGTCGATGAACGCCGCGTTGTGCGCACTTGCCGAGGGCGGCGTGTCGGTTCTGTTCTTCGAGCTCGAGGGTGCCCGCCTGAGCGATGCGTTCCTCGCCATGACCGAGGCGGCTTAGATGGTGGCCGTCGAAAGCACTGCGCGACCGCGCGCTTGGGCGGTCGTCACGGGTCAGGAGCTGCGCGACCTTTGGCTCGGAGGGAGAGGGCTGCTGCTCAGCCTGGCGTTCAGCGGCCTGCTCAGCGCGCTTTCGTACCTCGTTGCGACGAACCAGGCCCTGAACTTTCTGGAGCAACGGGAATCCGTGAATCTGACCTTGCAGGTTGCCATCGCGGTCGGCGCGATGCTCGCGCTTCTGGGGGGCGCCGATGCCATCAGCGGTGAGCGGGAACGTGGCTCGCTCGAAAGCCTGCTGCTGACGCCGGTCTCGCGCCTCGAGCTCACCGCCGGGAAACTGCTCGCTGCGTTGTCACTGTGGATCGCGGCGTTGGTCGTCACGATCCCGTACGTCTGGTTCCTCGGGCGCGGCATCGGAATCGTCGGCGACGCCCTCGCGACCGGTGCGCTCGTCGGCACGCTGCTCGCGATCTTCCTGGTCTCGCTCGGCGTGCTCGTCAGCATCTTCGCCGGTTCCAACCGGGTCAGCCTCTCGGTGAGCCTGTTCGTGCTGCTCGCCCTCTTCGCCCCGACTCAGTTCCCGACAAGCGCGCAGCAGGGGTGGGCGGGAGATCTCTTCCTGCGGGCGAACCCGCTGACCGCGGGCGAGCATTACGTCGGCAAGATCGTCGTCGACGGGCATCACTGGAGCCAGGACGTCTCCTGGCTCGTTTCGCCGGCCATCGCGGCCGCGCTCTTCGCGGTCCTGCTGCAGTCGCCGGTGCGCGCTTCATGCAACTGAGCGGAGACGTATCGAGATGATCCGGCGCGCACTCATCATGTCGGCTCTCGCAGTGTCCATCGCCCTCGCACTGGCGGGACCCGCGCTGAGCGGCTCGAACCGCATCGCCGTTACGGTCGACCGGACGGCGATCTCGACGTCGCTCGGCCACAAGTTTTCAGTTCGCAGCCGGATCACGAACAACGGTGGGAGTGCTGCTAGCAGTCTGGTCGCACACCTCAACGTCCTCAGCCTCCGCCCCGACGTCTACCTCGATCCGGAGGATTGGTCGTCGCATCGGACGCGTTACCTTCCCACGATCCCCGCCGGAGGCTCGGTCGCGATCACCTGGAGGATGCAGGCGGTAAACGCGGGCAGCATCGCCGTCTTCGTTGCGGTGCTTCCGCAGAATGGTGAGCCGCGGCCACCGGCAACTGGGCCGACCGTGCATGTCTCGATCGCCCGACGCACGACGCTCAACTCCGGAGGAATCCTTCCCCTCGCCCTCGGGATCCCCGCCCTGCTTGCTGCGGTCTCATTTGGGCTCAGACGACGAAGGCGAGCCTCGGACTAGACACCGTTCGCGCTGCTAGCTTTACTTTCTGAAGGGGTACCTGCGTTGAGGAGGAGACATGGCTTTGCAGCTCGGAGATACGGCACCTGATTTCACGGCGGAGACGACGGAAGGCCCCATCAGCTTCCACGACTGGATCGGCGACTCGTGGGCGGTGCTCTTTTCGCACCCGCGTGACTTCACCCCAGTCTGCACCACCGAGCTCGGCTACATGGCGAAGATCAAGCCTGAGTTCGACCGGCGGAACGTCAAGGTGATCGGGCTCTCGGTGGATCCCGTGGACAACCACTCCAAGTGGGCGGCAGACATCGAGGAGACGCAGGGCGTTGCGCCCAACTACCCCATGATCGGCGATGCCGACTTCAACGTCTCGAAGCTCTATGGGATGCTGCCGGCCTCGGTCGAGGGCGATCCGACCGCGCGCACGCCGGCCGACAACCAGACGGTGCGGAACGTCTTCGTCGTCGGCCCGGACAAGAAGATCAAGCTGATCCTCGTCTATCCGATGACGACCGGCCGGAACTTCGACGAGGTGCTGCGGGTGATCGACTCGCTGCAACTCACCGCGAAGCACAAGGTCGCAACGCCGGTGAACTGGCAGCAGGGCGACAATGTGATCATCGCGGGCTCGGTCTCCGACGACGAGGCTAAAGAGACGTATCCGGACGGCTGGGAGTCGCCGAAGCCCTACATCCGGATCGTGCAGCAGCCAAGCTGACCTACGTCGTTTGTGCCGGCACCCTGAAACGCAGGTGGGTGACGGACGGAGACGCGACCACCCTCGTCGCGTCGAGTCTGAGCGGCTCGATTCCGAGCTGGTCGAACAGGGATGTCCCGCCGCCCAGGAGCACGGGCGCGACGTGAATCTGTAGCTCGTCGAGCAGTCCGGCCTTCAGGCACTGCTGAACGACGCTGGCACCGCCGGCGAGTAAGACGTCCTTGTCGCCTGCTGCAGCCCGAGCCTGGTCGATCGCTGCCCTGATGCCGTCGGTGACGTGCGTAAAGGTCGTGCCTCCTTGCATGATCAAAGTCTCGCGAGGGTGATGCGTGAGCACGAACACGGGCACGTGGAACGGCGGGTCGTCTCCCCACCAACCGCGTGCGCGGGGGTCGTTCTCCCATGCGCCTTCACCGCCGCTGAACATGCGCCTGCCCATCACGACGGCGCCGGTGGCGCTGATCGATTCTTCGATGACCTCGGAGTCGGCATTCTTCTCGCCGCCTTCGAGACCATGGCTCTCGCGCCAGCTCTGGGCCGCAAAGGCCCATTCGTGCAAGAGGTCGCCGCCCTCTCCGAGCGGCTGCTCCAGGCTCGGGTTCAATCCGGCGACGAAACCGTCGAGTGAGATCGAGATATCGCAGATCAGTCTTGTCATGGTGATGTGCTCCCTCCGCTTTGGTGTCTACATGGAAGACCGCATTCGGCGGCTGAACTCATCGGAAGACGTTCAGATCGCGGGCCAGCGGGCTGCGCCGAGGTCACGCGAGATGCCGCGCGCGGCCTCGATCACCGCGGTGCCGAGCTTCTTGTCGCGGCCGCGGGCGAAGACACGCTCGCGTGGCCCGACGACGCCGATCGCACCGACCGCCTCGGAGCGGCGATCGAAGATCGGCGCGGCGACACCGCCCTCGCCGAGGACCGCTTCCTCTTTCTCGAGTGCGTAGCCGCGCTCGCGAACCGCGTCCAGGTCGCGGTTGAGCGCCGCTGCCGTGACGAGTGTCTGGCCGGTGAGCTTCGTGGGCGCGGTTCCGACGAGGTCCTGCCGTACCTCGTCGTCGAGGTAGGCGAGCACCGCCTTGCCCAGGGCGGTCGCGTGCAGGGGAAGCAGGGAGCCGACCTCGAGGATCTGGAGGCTCGTGTCGGGCCGAAAGACGTGGTGGACGACGAGCATCCCGTCGCCGTGGAAGGCGCCCACTCGAACGGCCTCGTCGGCCCGTCCGGCGAGGGCCTCCGAATACGCGAGCGAGCGCGAGCGCAGCTCGCTCAGATCGAGGTAGCGGTTCGAGAGCTGGAGGAGCTGTGGGCCGAGCTGATACTTGTCGCTGTCGGGGTGCTGCTCGACGAGACCGTGGGCCTGGAGCGTCCGCAGCAGGCCGTGGACGGTGCCTTTGGCGAGCCCCAGGCGCTCCGAGAGCTCGCTGACTCCGAGTCTCCCGGGGCCGCCGGCAAGGGCCTTGAGGATGCGCACTGCGCGGTCGACGGATTGGATCACTGGTGGCTATTGTCGAATGGCGTTCGACATTGTAGAATGGCAGGCCGATGGACCCTGAGTCCCGGAACGGCTTCGTTGGCCTTGTGCTCGTCTCTCATAGCGCGGAAATCGCTGACGGCCTCGCGAAGCTCGTTGCCCAGGTCGCCGGGCCGAGTGTGCCGATCGTGGCGGCTGGCGGGGGGCCCGACGGGACGTTCGGAACCGACGGCGCTCGCGTGCTCGGGGCCCTCCGGGAAGCGGCCGGATCTGCCGGAGCGGTTGTCCTGATGGATCTCGGCAGCTCCGTGCTCTCGGTTCGGGCCGCACTCGGCGAGCTGCCCGCGGAGACCGTCGCGCAGCTTCGAATCGCGGACGCGCCGCTCGTGGAAGGCGCGATTGCCGCGGGGGTGACGGCCTCGACCGGCGGATCGGTGGACGAGGTCCTCGCCGCGGCCCAGGAGGCGCGCACCGTTGCCAAGTTCTGAGAGCGAGCGGCGGGCGACCCTGCCCAACGAGGTGCCGTTGCACGCGCGCCCGGCCGGAGACTTCGTGCGGGCGGCGGCGCAGTTCCCTGCGGAGATCTCGGTGGCGGCCAACGGGAAACGGGCCAACGCCAAGAGCATCCTCGAGATTCTGGCCCTGGGGGCGCTCGGGGGGACCGAGCTCGTCATCGCTGCGTCAGGTGACCGCGCCGCCGAGGCCGCCGACCACCTGGCCGGTCTCGTGCCGCAGCTCGGCTGACAGAAGGCCGCCGGCCAGAGCGAGCGCCCCGCGCGCCGACGAGGCCTCGACTGCTTGCCGCGCGGCCTCGGCGGCGTCGCTGAAAGACAGCAGCCGCACGGTCTCGCGCAGCTCGTCCAGTCGTGATGGGGCGACGCTCAATTCGTCCACGCCGAGACCGATCAGGAGAGCTGCGACCGCCGTCTCGCCCGCAGCCTCGCCGCACACCTCGACGGTTTTCCCCACTGCGTGTGCAGCGTCCACGACCTGGGCGATCAGCTTCAGGACGATCGGCTCGGCCGCCGTCGCAGCAGAGGCGACCGGACGGTCGCGATCGAGTCCCAGCGTGTACTGAACAAGGTCGTTCGTCCCGATCGACAGAAAGTCGGCCTCGGCGGCGATCTCCGCTGCGCGACCTGCCGCGGCAGGTGTCTCGATCATCGCGCCCACGCGCACGTCGGGGTCGGGAACGAGCGTGCGCACGATGCGCACCTGCTCCGCCGACTCGACGAGCGGGAGGAGGAGGCGCAGCTCGGTTCCCTCGGCTGCTCGCACGATTGCGCGCAACTGCTTCTCGAGCTCAGCGGGATGGGAGAGCATCAACGTCAGGCCACGGTCGGTGATTCCGGCGAGGAACGGCGGCGTCTTGTCGGCGCCGAAGTCGAGCGTCCGTACCGTTGCGACCAGGCCGCGCAGCGGCGCAAGTGCGGGTGCGAGCGCGGCGAAGTGCTCGTCTTCCGTCGGCCACGCACTTGCCTCGAGGAAGGCCAGCTCCGTGCGCAGGAGCCCGACGCCTTCGGCCGCCGCTTCCAGACCGGCGGTCGCTTCTGCCGCCGTCGAGGCATTGCAGAGCAGTGACACGATGTGGCCGTCCCGGGTGACCGCCGGCAGCCCGCGCGCAGCGATGCGCTCGTCGCGCAACCGGCGCCGACGGCGTAGCTCGCTCTCGGCAGCGAGCAGCCGGGTCGTGCTCGGGTCGACGACAACGGCTCCGTCGTCGCCCTCGACGATGACCATCCCTCCGGCGCCGATCGAAAGCACGTCGTCACCGAGACCGACCGCCATCGGCACGCCGAAAGCGCGTGCCATGATCGCGGCGTGGGAGGTGGCTGCCCCCTCGGCCAGCCCGATGCCGAGAACCAGGCCTTGCTCGAGCCGAAGGTCGGCAACGTCAGCGGGCCCGAGATCGCGGGTGATCAGGATCGAGCCTGCGGTCGGCGCCGGCATCGTCGTTCCCGCGAGCGCGCGCACCGCGCGGACGCCGAGCTGGCGAACGTCGGTGGCGCGTGCGGCGAGCATCGGATCCCCGAGTCCCGCCAGCAGCTCGGCGTGGCGTGCAGTCGCTTGCCGAAGCGACTCGGCTGGACCAAGCTCGGCGCCGAGTCTTTCGACCTCGAGCCGAAGGGCGGGATCCTCGACCATCAGCCTGTTCGTCTCGAGAATGTCGGCCTCGTCCTCGAGACCGGCCGCTCGGAAGCGGTCGGCGCCTCGAGCGAGCTCGGCCGCGACGGTGTCGAGGGCAGCCAGCGGGTCGCCCTCCGTTGCCGCAGGCTCAGCGTCGGGCCACACGAGGGCGCGCCCGATCGCGACCCCGCCGGAGGCGGCGAGACCGCGGAGCTCGCGCTCGCTCATTTCTCCGCGGAGACCGTGCTGGCGAGTGCGCCGAGGATGAGCGTCGTCGAGGTGGCGCCCGGATCCTGGTGACCGATGCTGCGCTCGCCGAGATAGGACGCGCGGCCCTTCGAGGCCTGCAGCGGCACGGTCGCCCGCATGCCTTCCTCGCTTGCCTCGAACGCGGCCTGGACGGCATCGGGCAGCGAGGCGCCACCGGCGAGACTTTCGCGCAGTGTGCGCACCGCCGGCCCGAGGGCGTCGACCATCGTCTTCTCGCCCTCGTGTGCGGCCCCGAGCTCGACGACGCCTTCCAGCGCAGCATCGAGCGCCGAAGCGAGCTCGTCGCTCCCGAATTCCTCTGCGTCCCCGAGCGCGCGGCCGGCCCGCCGCAGGGCAGTGCCCCACAACGGGCCGCTCGCGCCTCCAACTGTCGAGACGAGCGTGCCGCCGGCGGTGGTGAGGAGCTTGCCTGGCCCAACCGAGGGGCCGTCCGTTTCGCCCAACTTCGCCACCACCGCGGTGAAGCCGCGGTCCATGTTCGTGCCGTGATCGGCGTCACCGATCGCGGCGTCCAGCTGCGTCAGGTAGTCGCGCTGCTCACGGAGCGACGCGGCTGCCTGCTCGAGCCAGCGTTGGACTGTGTCGGCGTTCACGCTCGTCCCTCCTTGCACCTGCTCAGCGCCCCCAGCGGAGCGCCGGTGTGTGGACCGGAGCATCCCAGAGCTGGGTCAGCTCGTCGTCCAGCTTCAGCAGCGTGATCGACGCGCCGGCCATCTCCAGGCTCGTGATGTAGTCGCCCACGAGGCTACGCGTGGCCGTGAGGCCGCGCTCGGCGAGCTGCTTCGCGAGCTCGTTGTAGATGACGTACAGCTCGATCGTCGGCGTGCCGCCGAGCCCGTTCACGAACGCGAGGACGTTCGATCCGCTCGGAGCATCGAGGTCGCTGAGGATTGCCTCAGCCATCTCCGCCACGATCTCCGCTGCGGGCTTGACCTTCTCCCGCCGCCGTCCGGGCTCGCCGTGGATGCCCACGCCGAACTCCATCTCGTCGGCACCGATCTCGAACGTCGGAGTCGGCGACGAGGGAGTCCAGGCGGAGGTGAACGCGACGCCGAAGCTGCGGCCGTTGTCATTCACCTTCCGGGCAATCGCCGCCACTTCGGCGAGCGAGCCGCCTGCTTCCGCCTTCGCGCCGGCGATCTTCTCCGCCAGCACCGTGATGCCGACCCCTCGGCGACCTGCCGTGTAGAGGCTGTCCTCCACCGCGACGTCGTCGTTCGTCAGGACGGACTCGACCTTGATGTCCTCGTCCTCCGCCAGCTCGGCGGCGAGCTTGAAGTTCATCACGTCGCCTGTGTAGTTCTTGACGATGTGGACGACGCCGGCGCCGCCGTCAACGGCCTTCGTGGCGGCGAGCATCTGGTCGGGGACGGGCGAGGTGAAGACCTCGCCGGGACATGCAGCGTCGAGCATGCCGGCGCCGACGAAGCCGCCGTGCATCGGCTCGTGCCCGGACCCGCCACCCGAGATGATCGCGACCTTGCCCGTCGGGGCGTCTTTGCGGACGACGATCTGATTCTCGAAATCGACGCGCACGAGATCGGGGTGCGCTGCAGCGAGACCCGCGAGCGATTCCTTGACGACGTCCGCCGGATCGTTGATGAACTTCTTCATTACCTGCGTGGCAATTGCCATCTTTGCTCCTTTACCGCGTTGGGACGGGTTCGCCGACGCCGGCGCGGTCGGGCTCGGTGACGGCTTCCTTGATCGGGCGAGCGACCTTCCGTGGTGTCGCCATCCAGTCGTAGGCGAAGCACGCGAGCGCCGCGCCGACCAGGTTTGCCGGGATGTAAGCGAGGAACTGCTGCGTCCAGTTGTGCACTCCGCCGTGGATCGTCGTGACGAAGAGCGGGCCGATCGCGCGCGCTGGGTTCAACGATGCATTCGTGACCGGACCGACGGTGATGATGATCGCGACGACGACAAGACCGATCACGAGCCCGGCCCAGCCTTCGGGCGAGCGTGTATCGACGATGCCGAGGATCGCGAACAGCAGGATCCCCGTGCCGATCGCCTCGATGAGCATCGCCGAGCCCCAGCTCGTCGTCGCGTGGTCGAAGTGGACGACGCCGAAGCCGTAGCCGAGGTCGACCGCCCTCGTTCCGAAGGAGCCCCACATGGCCAACGCTCCGGCCACGCCGCCGGCGACCTGCGCCGCCCAGTACTGCGGCACCTCACGCCACGGGAAGCGCTTCGTCGCCGCAAGCGCGAACGTGACCGCCGGGTTGATGTGGCAGCCCGAGACCTTCCCGATCGTGTAGACGAGCGCCACGATGATCAGGCCGAAGGCCATCGAGATGAAGCCGAGGTCGGCTCCGGAGAACGGCGCCTTCGTGCCGCTCTCGAGCAACAGGATCGCCGGCACGGAGCCGGCGCCGATGAAGACGAGCAGTGCCGTGCCGATGAACTCGGCGAAGAGGCGCTGCGAAACGTGGTGCTCCGCCATTAGCCCTAACCTCCTCTCGGCCCAAGGCAGAGGAGCCGCGGGCCGTTCCGCGGATAGTCCCGAGGCCTCATTGCCTGGGAACGATATTCGACATAATCGAACAGCGTTCGGCGACGATAGAACAGCAAGGCCGCTCGTGTCAAGCGCTGCGAGTGAAAACCCGCCCTCGCTTTACACTTGAAAGTGATGGCCGCATGAGCTAAGGTCGCGGCGCGGTCGCGCCTCGATGGCGCGGCCCGGAGGCATCGGCGCCTCAGGAGCTTTCGCTCCTGGGGCGTTTTTTTGTGCTCGCAAACGACTGGGGAGGCGGCATGGTGAGAGTGGACGCAGTGGTGATACGAGAACGAGTGGAGACCGTGATCGACGCGGTCGAGGAGGCGACGGGCCACGTCGGCGTGACGGTCGTCGAGGCGGTCGGCCACGGGCGTCAGCGCGGCATCACGCATGAGTATCGGGGCCGCGTGTTCGAATCGCGGTTTCTGCCGAAAGCGGTGCTGACGTTCGTCGTCGATGACGAGCTGGCGGACGGCGTCCTCGGGGCGATCGTCGACTCCGCCCGCAGTGGCAACGAATCGGGCGATGGGCTCACGTGGACGACGACGGTCTCGAACGTGACGCACAACCGGAGCGGAAGGCTTTTGGAGGAGGTGGAGGTCGGTGCCTAAGAATCACGATCTTCTGATCGCGGCGAGCACGATCTGGGTCGTCATCACCGCCGTCCTCGTCATGTTCATGCAAGCCGGCTTCGCGTTCCTCGAAGCGGGCCTGACCCGGATGAAGAACGCCGGCCACATCGCGGCGAAGAACGTCCTCATCTTCGCGGTCTGCTCGCTCGTCTACTACGTCGTCGGTTTCGGCCTCGCGTTCGGCGGCGGGAATGGGCTCTTCGGGACGGACGGGTTCATTCCCTCGGTCACGCAGTTGATCTCGGTCGGCAAGGCGCCGTTCGACTGGTTCTCGGAGATTCCGGGGGCCGCGGGCTACCTGTTCGAGGTCGTGTTCGCGGGCGTGTCGCTCGCGATCGTCTGGGGTGCGATGGCCGAACGGGCGAAGCTGTGGGTCTACTTCGTCTTCGGCGCAGCGTTCACACTCGTGTACTCGATCACGTCGCACTGGATCTGGAGCCCGAAGGGCTGGCTGTTCGCCAAAGGCATGCAGGACTTCGCCGGTTCCACGGTCGTCCATTACCAGGGCGCGCTCGCGGCGCTCGCCGGGGCGCTTCTGCTCGGGCCGCGGATCGGGAAGTTCGGCACCGACGGCCGGGCGAATCCGATTCCCGGTCACAACATCCCCTACGCCGTGCTCGGGACGTTGATCCTGTGGTTCGGCTGGTTCGGCTTCAACCCCGGGTCGACGCTCTCGGTCGATTTCGGCGGCTTCGGCTATTTCGCGTACGTCGCGTTGACGACCAACATCGCCGCGGCAGCGGGTGCGGTCGGCGGCCTGATCACCGCCTGGGTCGTGCTGAAGAAGCCGGACATCTCGATGATGCTGAACGGCGTGATCGCAGCGCTCGTCGCGATCACAGCGGCGTCGGGCTTCGTCGCCCCCTGGGCCGCAATCGTGATCGGCCTGGTCTCCGGCGGGATCGCGGTCGTCGGCGTGATCGCGGTCGAGCGGATCGGGATCGACGATCCGATCGGTGCGGTCGCCGTGCACGGGATGGCCGGTGTCTGGGGCACGCTCGCGACCGGCATTTTCGCGGTGCCGCTCCTCGCGAAGAACCTCGCGACCGGAACGGGCGGCCTCGTCTACACGGGCAGCTTCCACCAACTCGGTGTGCAGGCCCTCGGCCTGGCCGCCGTCGGCGTTTGGACGTTCAGTGCGTCCTTCGCGATCCTCTGGACGCTCAAGAAGCTGTGGGGGATCCGGGTCGAGGAAGAAGCCGAGACGAGCGGGCTCGACGTGTCCGAACACGGCATGTGGGGCTACCCCGAGTTTTACATCCCGGTCCCCGGCGGTTATGGAACCGAGGCGCACTCCCACGTGAGCAACAACGTCGGACCTCCTCCCCGAACGGCCGCAGAGCCGGCGCTCGGGTCGACGAGCTAACTCCCCGTCAGTGGCCGGGGGCGGCGGCGAGGCCGCCCCCAGCCACACCTAGCATGGCAACGCAGAGCGGATCCCGCGGACGGCCTGGGCGATCCGCTGCTCGTTCTCGACGAGTGCGAAGCGGACGTGACCGTCGCCACCTGGGCCGAAACCGGCTCCTGGGCTGACCGAGACCTTCGCCTCCCGTAACAGCTTGAGCGCGAACTCGTGCGAGCCGAGCTCCCGGTATGCCGGCGGAATCGGTGCCCACACGAACATCGTCCCGCGCGGCTTCGTCACCTCCCAGCCGATGCGCGCGAGGCCGTCGCAGAGCGTGTCGCGACGGCTGCGATACAGCTCGCAGACCTCCGCCGGATAGTCGGCGGCCTGGCCGATCGCGACGGTGGCTGCGATCTGAATCGGCTGAAACGTGCCGTAGTCGAGGTACGACTTCAACCGGCCGAGTGCCGCGACGATCTCCGCGTTCCCGACCGCGAAGCCAACGCGCCAGCCGGCCATCGAGTACCCCTTGGTGAGCGTGTACAGCTCGACGGCGACCTCGCGCGCACCCTCCGCTTCGAGGATCGACGGCGGTCGGTGGCCGTCGAACGCGATGTCCGCGTAGGCGAAGTCGTGCACGACGACGATGTTGCGCTCGCGCGCGTAGTCGACAACGCGCTGCATGAACGCCGCGTCGACGGTCGCGGTCGTCGGGTTGTGCGGGAACGAGACGATCAAGGCCCGCGGGCGCGGCCGTGAGCGGTCGTAGGCCTCCTCGAGGTTGGCGAAGACGTCCTCGCCGTGGCCCATCGCCATCTGCGCCACCGATGCGCCGGCAAGAACCGGCGCGAAGAGGTGGATCGGGTAGCTCGGCGCGGGGACGAGCGCCACGTCGCCGGGCTCGACGAGCAGCCAG
>DASWGR010000078.1:0-7576 GCA_036393535.1 Gaiellaceae bacterium
AGGCGCGCGCGTAGCCCTGCGCCATGTGACCGGCACCCTGCTCGTGGCGCGCAAGCACGTGGCGGATGGTCGTCCCGCGCGCGAAAGCGTCGTAGGTGGGAAGGATCGCGCCGCCGGGAATTCCGAAGACGACCTCGACGCCCTCGGCCTCCAGCGAGCGAAGCAGGGCGTCGGCACCGTTCATCCGCATGCTTCCTCCCGGTAGAACTCGGCGTTGGCCGCAGTCACCGGCAGCTGCGAGAGCACGAGGTCGGCGTGGCCGCGGGTGGAGGGGCGGCGCGCATCGTCGCCACCCGCGAGACCGACGGCGCCGGAGAGTGTCGCTGCGCCGCTCCGCTCGCCGAGTCCCTCGGCCAGCATGAGGGCTGCGGCAAGCAGCATCGAGCTCGGATCCGCGACGCCGTGGCCGGCGAGCGAGTCGGCGACGCCGTGGGCAGGACCGAAGATGCTCGGTGCGGTCGGAGCGAGGCGGCCCCAGGCGACAGTCCGTCCGTCGGCCAGGCTTGCGGCGACCTCGACCGCCGTGCGCGAGAGCTCGGGCGGGCAGACGATGACGTCAAAGCGTTCCGGCGTGAAGATCAGCGGGCGCATCGCGCCCTGCGGTGTGAGCCGCTCGATCTCGAGGCCGTCGTGATGCTGCTCGAGGCGTGCTGCTTCGTGCTCCCAGCTCTCGTCGACGCCGACAAGGGTGATCCGGCCGCGGCTCTCGCACGCGAGCGAGAAGGCCCGTTCGAGCGTCCACTCCCAGGCCTCGGCACCGAGCGGCGCGAGGATCGAGAGCTCGGCGCGCCCCTCGAAACGAACGCGGGAGATCGAGGTGCGCAGATCGAGATCGGCCTCGAGCGCTCTTAGCGCAGTGTCGCTCTTCGCTGCGACGAGCACGGCATCGGCTCCGAGCAGCGCGCTCCGCGACGAAAGCGGAAAGGAGCGGCCGAACCTCGTCAATGCGTCGGCTCCGAACGGCACGTGGCGTTCGTCGACGTGGAACCCGTGCTGGAGTGAGACGGCAGTGAGAGCGCGGCTCGCCTCGGCCATCACTTCTGGGCCGATCCCGTGTCTCGCAAGACAGACGACCGTGTACGCGCGGCGACTCATGCCGCGGTCACTTCCACGAACAACGCATTGAGTGACACATGTTGTCCGGTATCGGCAAGCGCCTTGAACCGCATGAACGCCTGGGTCAGGAGGTCGTCGTCGAGGTGTAGGCCCGCCTCGATGCAGGCGCGGGCAAACGCGTGCCGGCCGGAGTGCTTTCCGAGCGGCAGCGTCATCGCGAGGCCCAGCTCCTTCGGTTCGATGATCTGGTAGGTCGCCGTGTCCTTCAGCAGACCGTCCTGATGGATGCCGGCTTCGTGTGCAAAGGCGTTCGCGCCGACGATGGCCTTGTTCGGCGGAACGTCGTAGCCGGTCAACCGCGCAACGAGCGCGGAGGAGGGGCCGATCTGGGCGGGGTCGATGCCGGTCTCGACACCGAGAGTGTCGTGCCGGACACGCAGGGCCATGACGATCTCCTCGAGTGCGGCATTCCCCGCACGCTCGCCGATCCCGTTCACCGTGCACTCGACCTGCCCGACCCCGGCCTCGACAGCAGCGAGGGAGTTGGCCACAGCAAGGCCGAGGTCGTCGTGGCAGTGTGCGGAGACCGTGACGCTCTCGAGCTCGGGGCAAAGCTGCCCGACTTCGCCGAAGAACCAGGAGTACTCGTTCGGCAGTGCGAAGCCGACCGTGTCGGGAAGATTCACCACGTCCGCCCCGGCGGCGATCACCTCGCGGCACACTCGTGCGACGAACGACGGGTCGGAACGCGTCGCGTCCTCGCAGGAGAACTCGACCTCGTCCACGCGAGCCCGTGCATATGCGACTGCCCAGGCAGCCTGTGCGACGACCTCGTCCGGAGTGAGTCGCAATTTCTTCTCCATGTGGATCGGGCTCGTGGCCAGGAAGATGTGAATGCGCGAGCGGCGTGCGTCCCGAAGCGCATCGGCGCCCGCGTCGATGTCCTCACGCCGGGTGCGGCAGAGCGTGGCGACCGTTGCGCGGCGGGCGACTGCGGCGACCGCGCGGACGCCTTCGAAGTCGCCGGGAGAGGCGGCTGCGAAGCCGGCTTCGATCACGTCGACGCCGAGCCGCTCGAGCTGCTCCGCGACCTCTGCCTTCTCTTCCGGCCGCAGGGCGATGCCCGGCGATTGCTCGCCGTCTCTAAGGGTCGTGTCGAAGATTTGGATCCTGCGCGAACTCACTACAACCTCCTGTCAGGGCACGTCTGAGGGCGTACCGGTGGCGTCAACGGTGGGTGTATGCGCCCTGCGGCGCGTGGTTCGCATTCCCCCCTAGAGGGGGAGAATCGAAAGGATGAGCACGATCGACCGGGACCGAGTGGTCCGGGTCTGCAGAGTGCGGGAAATCGTGGTCATCCTCATCCTTGTCGGCAGTCTGGCGGAAGAACTTTACCCTGTCAAGCCGCTTTAGCCGGTACAGAATTCCGCATCCAAGCCAGTTCTACGTTGATCCGTCCGACGGTCATCTCTACACTGTCGTCATGGCTCGCGCGAACGACCGCCGGATTTCCCTCTTTAGCGGCAACGCGCGCAAGCGCGTCCGCTAGCCGGCGGCTTCGCCTTCCCGCCCTCGCCGGCTAGCTCAGATCCACCCGGCGGGGCTTTCTTCTTCGACCGAAAAGGTGTGCAGTTGTCCCGTTTCTCCACACTCGATCGTTCGGTCGGCGAGCGCGATGCCTGTGGCATCGGTTTCGTCGCCCGGCTCTCCGGTGGCCCTTCACGGACAGTGCTCGACTCCCTCCTCGAGGCCCTGAGTCGTGTCCGCCACCGGGGAGCCGTGGCGGCGGATCACCGCACGGGCGACGGCGCCGGTGTCCTCCTACCCCTGCCCGCGGCCCTCTTGCCGGAGCCCGGTCTCGGCCTCGCGATGGTCTTCCTCCGGAGCGCGGCCGGGCGGCGTGCGGTCGAAGAAGCCTGCCGGGCGGAAGGGATCGCTGTTCGCAGTTGGCGATCGGTACCGGTCGACGTGGAGGCGCTCGGCCCGTCGGCCCAGGCCTCGGTGCCGACGATCGAACAGGCCCTACTGGAGCCGCCGGCGGGCGATGACGAGGGCATCGAGATGGCTGCTTTCCGTGCGCGCAAGCGCCTCGACGGCCGCGACGATCTCTACGTCGCCTCGCTCTCATTCCGCACGGTCGTCTACAAGGCGCTCTGCGCGGCCGACCAGCTTGCTCCGTTTTACGCCGACCTGCGCGATCCCGCGGTCGAGGTTCGGTTCGGCATCTTCCATCAGCGCTTCTCGACGAACACCGAGCCGTCGTGGGAGCGGACGCAGCCATTCCGGCTCCTGTGCCACAACGGGGAGATCAACGCGATCCGCGGCAACGTCAACTGGATGCGCGCCCGCGCCCTGACGTTGGGAGTGGACGGGCCCGTCCTGGAGGAGGCGAGCTCAGATTCGGGGATGCTCGACAACGCGCTCGAGTTGCTCGTGCGCGGCGGCCGCGACGCGCGCCATGCGCTCACGATGCTCATTCCGCCGGCGTGGCAAGGAGACGTCGAGCTCGAGCCGGACGTGCGCGACTTCCATCGCTTCCACGCGGGGCTGGTCGAGCCGTGGGACGGGCCGGCGGGCATCGTTTTCACGGACGGCCGCGTCGTCGGCGCCGCTCTCGACCGCAACGGCCTGCGTCCTCTCCGCTACGTCGTCGCCGGGGATCTCGTCTGCTGCGCGTCTGAAGCCGGCGTCTTCGACGTGCCGGCCGGGACGGGTGCTCGTAGGGGACGGCTCGGGCCGGGGGAGATGCTCGCCGTCGATCCCGAGCGCGGCCTCGAGGAAGACGATGCGATCAAACTGCGGCTTGCGAGCGCTCGCCCTTACGGGCGCTGGCTCGAAGAATGGCGGCGCGAGGCGTCGACCGGTGAGCCCGCATCGCCGCCGGTGGAGGACCTCGCGGTCCGCCACGTGCTTTTTGGTTACACGCGCGAGGAGCTGACCGTGATCGTGCGTCCGTCCGCTGCCCATGGACACGAGCCGACCTCATCGATGGGTGACGACACCGCCCTGCCGCCGCTCGCCGGGCGAGCACGGCCGCTCTTCAGCTATTTCCGCCAGCGGTTCGCGCAGGTGACGAATCCGGCGATCGACCACATCCGTGAGCGGTTCGTGATGTCCCTCTCCACGTTGCTCGGCGCCCGCGGGCCGCTGCTCGTCGAGTCGCCCGAGGAGGCGGCGGGCATCGAGCTCGAGAGCTTCTTCCTCTACCCATCTGCCCTCGACGAGCTCGCCGTCGTTCGGATCGACGCGAGCTTTGACCCGGCGGAGGGGCTCGAGAATGCGTGCGCCAGGCTCGCGAAAGCCGCCGAGACCGCCGTGCGTGAAGGGCACGGGATGCTGCTGGTCACCGATGCGGACGCGTCGCCCGAGCGGCCGCCTGTGCCGAGCCTGCTCGCGACCTCGGTCGTGCACCACCACCTGGTCAAGGCCGGACTGCGCACGCTCGCGACGCTGCTCGTCGAGAGTGACGAGCCGCGGGAGGTGCACCACGTCGCGTGCCTGCTCGGCTTCGGAGCCGAGGCCGTCTGCCCGCGGCTCGCCTTGCAGACGATTGCGGCGTTGGCCGAGGGCGACCGGATCGGCGGCGACCGGCCGTCGCCTGCCGAGGCCCAGGCCCGCTTCAAGCAGTCGATCGAAGACGGGGTGCTCAAGGTGATGTCGAAGCTCGGAATCTCCGACATCGCCAGCTACTGCGGCGCGCAGACCTTCGAGGCGCTCGGCCTCGACGGTGACCTTGTCGAGGCTGCCTTTCCGGGTACGCCATGGTCGATTGGAGGGATCGGCCTCACCGAGCTGGAGGAGGAGACCGTCGCGCGTGGCCGCGCCTCCGCGGGGACACGTCCCCGCCTCGAGAACCCCGGCTACTTCAAGTTTCGCAAGGGCGGCGAGCCACACGAGACGAATCCAGACGTGCTCGAGGCGCTACAGGCGGCCGCCCGCAGCGACGACATGGGGGCCGCGCACGCTCTTCGGAGCGCCGTGCGGACGAACGGGTGGGAGCGCTACGCAGACTTCGCGGAGCTGGTCAACGGACGAGAGCCGATGGAGGTGCGCGACCTGCTCGAGTTACGTCCTGCCGCGCAACCGGTCCCGCTCGAGGAAGTGGAGCCGGCCGAGTCGATCGTGCAGCGCTTCTCGTCGGGCGGCATGTCCCACGGGTCGCTCTCTGCCGAGGCGCACGAGACGATCGCGCGCGCGTTCAACAATCTCGGGGCGCGTTCGAACTGCGGCGAAGGCGGCGAGGACCCGGCTCGCTTCCGGACCGACCGGAACTCGCGCATCAAGCAGGTTGCCTCGGGGCGCTTCGGTGTCACGGCCGAGTACGCGGCCTTCGCCTCCGAGCTCCAGATCAAGATCGCACAGGGCTCGAAGCCGGGTGAGGGCGGCCAGTTGCCCGGTCACAAGGTCACGGCCGAGATCGCGCGGTTGCGTCACACGCAGCCCGGCGTTGCGCTCATCTCCCCGCCGCCGCACCACGACATCTATTCGATCGAGGACCTGGCACAGCTGATCTTCGATCTCAAGCAGGTGAACCCCGACGCTGACGTGTCGGTCAAGCTCGTCGCGGAGGCCGGCGTCGGGCTCGTTGCGGCAGGCGTCGTCAAGGCGCTCGCAGACGTCGTCCACGTTGCAGGGGCCGACGGCGGCACGGGCGCGAGCCCGCTCTCCTCGATCAAGAACGCAGGCATCCCCTGGGAGCTCGGCCTCGTGGACACGCAGCGCACGCTCGTCGCCAACGGCCTGCGCGGACGGGTGCGTTTGCGCGTGGACGGCGGGATCAAGACCGGCCGCGACGTCGTCGTCGCTGCGCTGCTCGGCGCCGACGAGGTCAGCTTCGGCACGGCTTTGCTCCTCGCCGAGGGGTGCCTGATGGTCCGCACGTGTCACGTCGACAGCTGCCCCGTCGGGATCGCGACCCAGCGTCCGGAGCTGCGCGCGAAGTTCGCGGCAACTCCGGAGATGGTCGAGAACTACCTCCTCCTCGTGTCCGAGGAAGTGCGCCGTCACCTCGCCTCAGTTGGACTGCGGAGCTTCGACGAGGCGGTCGGCCGCGCCGATCTTCTGCAGCGGCGTCAGGCTGACGGTCGTGCCGGCTCGCTGAAGCTCGACGGACTACTTGCGCCCTTGCACGGTGAAGCGCTCCGTTACGTCGGCGCGGAGAAGCCGGTCGCCGCGGGCGGCGAGCTTGGTGTGCAGATTGCCGCCGAGCGGTCGGCTCCGGCCTCGCGCTACCGCATCTGCAACGACGATCGCGCTGTCGGCGCGCGGCTCGGCGGCGCGCTCGCGAAAGCCGGAACCGAAGAGTCATTCCAGTACCGTTTCGAAGGGACTGCAGGGCAGAGCTTCGGCGCCTTCCTGTCGGCGGGCATCGAGTTCGTCCTCGACGGCGAGGCGAACGATTACGTCGGCAAGAGCCTGAGCGGAGGCCGCATCGTGATCCGGCCTCCGGCCGACGACAGCGGCGACCCTTGCCTCGCCGGCAACACGGTTCTCTACGGGGCGACCGGCGGCGAGCTCTTCCTCGCGGGCTCTGCAGGCGAGCGCTTCGCCGTCCGCAACTCGGGTGCGACCGCTGTCGTCGAGGGCGTCGGCAGCAATGCGTGCGAGTACATGACGAACGGCACGGTCGTCATCCTCGGCCCGTTCGGGCGGAACATCGGCGCGGGCATGACCGGCGGCGAGGCGTTCGTGCACGACCCAACGGAAGTGCTTGATCTTCGGCTCAACGGGCAACTCGTCGTCGCGGAGCAACTCGACGACGCGGCTGCAGACACCTTGCGCGCGCTGATCGAGCGCCACGGTGAGCACACGGGGTCGGCGCGTGCCGCCCGGCTGCTGGCCGAGTGGCCCGGCGCGGTCAGCGAGTTCCGGCTGATCCGCCCGAAGGACGAGGTTCGGCGGATCGAGGCCGAAGCCGAGGGCACGGACTACGAGGAAGCCGAGGCCGAGCCCAGCGATGCGGGCGTAGCGATCCCCTAGTTCAGGGGTTTCCCGGTCCGATCACAGAGGTAGACTGCGCGCAGTGGCGGTGCAGATGACCACGGACACGCGGCGCGAAGCGGTCGCAGCGTCCGCCGACATCATCGGAGCGAAGTGGACGGCACTGCTGATCTACGACCTTGCGGAGGGCACGTGCCGCTTCCGCGAGCTCGAGCAGTCATGTGCCGGCATCAGCAGCCGCACGCTTGCCGAGCGCCTGCGCGCACTGCAGCGGGCGGGCATCGTTCGCCGCCACAGCTATCCCGAGTCTCCGCCGCGGGTGTAGTACGAGCTGACCGACAAGGGCCGCGATCTCGTTCCCATCCTCGAGGCGATGACCGACTTCGGCCAGTCCTGGCTCGTGCCTGCCGACGCTGTCGTGTCGGCCAGCTAGCTCACTCCGAGGACGGCCAGCACCTCATCCACGTCGCTCGTCACTTCCTGCGGCAAGTAGTCGACGTCGTAGCCGTACGGCTTCAGCCCGGTTCCGGTGACGACGAGCACCACCCGTTCTCCCGGGTGGATGTCGCCTCTGCGGACG
>DASWGR010000079.1:0-27652 GCA_036393535.1 Gaiellaceae bacterium
ACGAGCCTCGACTTCCCCACGCCTGGTGGGGCGATCAGCGTGACGAGCCCGCAGACCCGTTCGCGCACGCACCGACGAAAGACCTCCCGCAGCGCGGCAAGCTCTCCTTCACGCCCGACGAGAGACGTCCGCGGTCCCCGCGCCGTCCGCTCCTCCTCCGGTAGCACGGCAATCAGCCGATAGACCGTGAGCGGCGCAGCCTTGCCCTTCGCCTGCAGGGGCGGCAGCAGGTCCGCCTCGACGGCATCCCGTACGAGTCGGTACGTCGCCTGGCCGAGCAGGATCTCGTCTTCGCCGGCCGCTGTCTGCAGGCGCGCCGCCGTGTTCGCCGTGTCGCCGGCCACGAAGTTCTGGTCCGGGACGAGCCCCCGCCCCGCCACCGGCCCCGTATTGATCCCGGTGCGGGTGGTGAGCTCGACGCCATAACGCCGCTCCAACTCCGGGTTCAGCCGCGCGAGCGTCGCGCGCATCTCCACTGCCGCGCGCGCGGCGCGCAGGGCGTCGTCTTCGTGCAGCTGGACGAGGCCGAACACCGCCATCATCGCGTCGCCGATGAACTTGGCGAGCGTTCCGCCGTGGTGCTCGACAGCAGGCCTCACCGCAGCGAAGTAGTCGGTCATCACCTGCGAGAGCGTCTCGGGGTCGAGCCGCTCGCCGAGCGCAGTCGAGCCGACGACGTCTGAGAAAAGAACCGTCACAGTTCGGCGGAACCGCTCCGGCCGTTCCACCTCGGTCAGCGCCGTTCCGCACTCCAGACAGAACTTCGCGCGCTCCGGATTGTCGACCCCACAGCTCGCGCAAATCGTCACAAAGACGAGTGTAGGGTGACTACGAGAGCCTCGCCGCGGCCGGGTGTCGCGGCAGGTACGCTCATCAGGGACTCTCGTAGTGCGTTTTGCGGCGGCAGCACCGAGAGCAGCTCGTCCGTGGCAAAGACTCGGGGCATTCGAAAGATCCGGCTCGAACTGCATTGTCAGGTAGATCACCTTCATCCTGACGCGACGCGCGGCGCGCAGGACGTGCGCGATCGGGTCGACGACGGTCTTGATGTCCGCGATTGGAATGCCGGCACGCGCGAACATCCCTCCCTCAGCGCCGAAGTCGTTCTGCATGTCGACGACGATTACCGCCGTCGTCCGTGGATCGATCGCAAGGCGCTCCGGCGCCCGACGATTCATCCGTTCGCTTGGTAGTTGAGGTCGAGACTGTCGGCGCGTCCAAACCGGGTCAACGTGAACCGCCAACAACCAGCGGCGGGAAGGTCCATGATCGATGGCCCCGGCCCTCCGACGACCAGCCTCTCAACAGGACGACCGAGCTTTCCTGTGCCCTTCATCCGCTGCGCGCTGATCCGCAGGCTGGAAGGCGACAGCGGAGATATGCGCGCGACCCAGAGAATCTTGTTTGCGCGAACCCGTGACGGAGGCGATAGCAGCGGATAGCCGAACACGAGCGCCGCGATCCGGCCCGCCCGACCGACGACGTGCGGCAGCCGCGGCTGTGGGTCCGAGAATCCCGCCCGCGCCCACACCGGCAAAACGCCGAATGAGATTCGCGACAGACACGGTCGGCCAACCGCCCCTTGTCCGCCGGCGGCAGCCACCAACGCGCACGCCACCCCGACGAGCGCGCAGACGAGCAACACTGCGCCGACCAGCCGCTTCACGAGCGACCCACATCACTCATGCACCCGACAGCCTACGAGCGTTCCATGTCCGAAGCGATGGCACGACATCTTCTTTCGCAAGGTGGAGCGGGATTCTGAAGGGGAAACCCAAGGTTTCCCCTTTGATCAGCATGGCCGAACCGGGTATTGCGCGAACCGCGCGGACATCGATTTCGCCGCACCCGCGAGAGGTCCCCGGCTTTCGAGATCGAACTCTTCACGCGGGCGCCACCGCGCGCTCCTGCCACGCCGCTTGCAGCGGGAATATGGGCCGAAAGCGATCCGGTAGCAGAAGTGCTACTCTACGATCGTGACCACGATCCCGCAGAAGGAGCTCCGAAACAACGTCGGCGAGGTGCTACGGCGAGCCGAGGCCGGCGAGGAATTCACTGTCACCGTCGCGGGCCGTCCGGTCGCCCGCCTCGGACCCGCACGCCCACACCAGTGGGTCGACGGGCCCGCATTACAGCAAGTCTGGAACACGCCCGCGCCGCAAACGCTGAACGACGATCTCGCGAAGTTTCCGGCCGAGATCACAGATCTCCTCGCCGAATAAGGTGCGAGCCCTCCTTGATACCTCCGTCCTCATCGGAGCAGAAAGCCCGGGCGAGCTCAACGGTGCGATCAGCGCCGCATCACTCGCCGAGCTGCACTTCGGCGTCCTCGTTGCCGACTCGGAAGACGAGCGAGCCCGTAGATCGCAACGGCTCGGTGTGATCGAGGCCACATTCGATCCCCTGCCCGTCGACGCGGCGGTCGCGCGCGAATGGGGACGTCTTGCAGCTGCCGTTGTCAGCCGCGGGGGAAAGCCGCGGAGGCGCGCGGTCGATCTCGTGATCGCCGCTACCGCGAACGTCCACCAGGTCCCGCTCCTGACACGGAATCCGAAGGACTTCGCCCTAATCTCAGACGTCGTCGAGACGCAAGCGCCTCCCGCGATCTGACACGAACCTCCATCGCGATCACCGCGAGGGAAGCGGTTCGCGCAATGCCTCATACGCCTCGCGTGCCGGAAACCGCTGCACGTTCAATGAAGTAAAGATGGACCTAACCGGACAGCTTTCAAACCTCAGCGAGCGCCTGCTCGACTTGCTCGGGCTCATCGAGGCGGGTCGGGTATCCCGAGCTGACGGCAGATCGCCCGCGCGGTTCCGAACAGGATCTCGCGATGGCGCGGGATGGTGACGTGACGCTCCGCAGACTGAACTGCGCCAGACATCGTGACGCGCTCCGTGCCGGACGCGGTCGCAACCCTGCTCGATCAGGTGCCGCTCGAGCTCGCGAAGCGCCGTCACGACACGGAGTATCCCGCGCGCTGGGCGGTCGCAGTACCCTATGCGGCATGGAGCTGCACGTCGTCTTCGAGCCGGACGAGCAGGGGTGGGTGCGCGCGACCATCGAGGAGCTGCCTGGTGTGATCACCTGCGCCCCGACCCGCGACGAGGCACGCGAGCTCGTCCGCGACGCGCTCGACGAGTGGCTCCAGGCGCTGACCTCGCCTGAGCGGGCCACGATCGGGACCGAAGCGACGCGCGAGACGCTCACCTTGAGCGTCGCCTAACGCGCGCGGCAGAGAAGCCGCCCGGCAAACGTGCTTCGCCAATGATCCTGCGCTGCACGGCAAAGATGCTCACCCTCCTCGGCGTCCGGGCCATGGCTCTCGCCGACGTGCCGCCGTCCGACGACGACTGGTACCTGAACCTGCTGTGGATCGAGCGCCGGAAGTGCCTTCTGCTCACCCACGTCGGGACGCTCTTCCCCATCTTCGTCGCCGACATCCGGAAGGCCGACCTCCGCCTGATCGGGCCGTACGTCGTGAGCCTCGTCGAGGAACACCTCCGCTCCGAGGGACTCGCAGCCGACACACTCGGGCGGCTCGACCCGGACGGCGTCCACCTCGCGAAGACCGCGAGCCGCAGCGTCCTCGGCGTCATGAACGACACAGCTCTCCACGCCCGCCACAGGATCGAAGCGATGGGCGGAATCGATCGCCCCGACACCTTCTTCCTCAACCGCTTCCTCCGCCGAGC
The DNA here is from genome assembly GCA_036393535.1 of Gaiellaceae bacterium. Classification (GTDB taxonomy): domain Bacteria; phylum Actinomycetota; class Thermoleophilia; order Gaiellales; family Gaiellaceae; genus 3-1-20CM-4-69-9. The sequence goes on from DASWGR010000079.1 coordinate 3,697, forward strand.
GCTCCACAACCGAGCAGGCGACTACGTCACCCCGCTCGACCTCGTCGCGCAGCGACTCCGGTTTGAGTAAGCGAGGTTTGCTCCTCTAGCGACCGGACACCCAAACGTTCCGCCGAGCAGCAACATCGTTGTGTCTAGTAGAACAACGGATGGACCTAACCGGACCGCTTCACAACCTTTCGGCTCCGCTGAAAGAGCTGCTCTTGCCGGATCGCCACGGGAAGCATCAGTCGCACTAGTAGCTGCCGCGGTGCGCACGGAAGAGCTCGATCGTCTCCCGGACGCCGTCGGCGAGCGGGGTGACCAGCATCGGGAAGCCGCCGGTGGCGAACTCCTTCGGGAACGGGAGAGTCGCGTCCTGAAACTCGATCTTCCCGGCTGCGTCGGGCGCGGCCGCCTCGATCGCGGCCACCACCTCGTTCATCCCCACGTTCGCGCCGGGGATGTTGTAGACAGGCGCGCCCTCCCCGTCGGCGGCCGCGCGCGCGGCGTCGACGAACGCCCGCGCCACGTCGCGCGCCAGCGTGAACGTGCATCGGCTCGACCACGGGATCGTGTAGCTCTCGCCATGAGCCGCCGCCGCCATAGCAAGCGTCGGCCCCGCGGTCATCCCCTGATCACGGCCCGGACCGTAGACGACGTACGGGCGCAGACCGATGCTGGGAAGCCCGTGCTCGATCCAGTACACGCGCGCCGTTCCTTCGTTCGCCTGCTTGTGGACGCCGTAGAGGGTCACCGGATGGCCGAGCGCGTTCTCGGCGCGTGTCGCGTCGACGTCGACGGCGTCGTAGACGGCGGCCGAGCTCGCGTAGGCGAGTCCGCGCACCCGCTCCCGTTGCCGCTTCACCGCCTCGAATACGTTCGTCGCGCCGACCACGTTGATGGCGGCGCCGAGCGGCGGGTTTGCCCGTGCGAGCGGGACAAGCAGTGCGGCGAGGTGGATCACGTGCGTCGCCTCGTGCTCGTCGAGCACGCGCTCGAGCCGCTCGAGATCGGTCACGTCGCCGCGCACGAGCGTGACGCCCACGAGCTGTTCGGGCGACATGATCAGCTCGAGCCGCCGCCGGTCGCTGCCGACGTCGTAGCCGACGACCGGGACCCCCTCCTCGACGAGCGTGCGAGCGATCCACGCGCCGATGCAGCCGAGAGCGCCGGTGACCAGGAAGGTGTCACGCATCCTGGTAGACCGTCACGACCCCGGTGTAGAACTCGAGCGCGGCGCGCCCCTGCTCGTGCGGGCCGAAGCCCGAAGACTTGATTCCCCCGAAGGGGACGTGCAGCTCGGCACCGGCGGTCTGCGAGTTCACGTGCAGGATCCCCGCCTGTAGCTCGCTCACGAACCGCTGGGCCACCTCGAGACTCTGCGTGAACATCGACGCCGACAGGCCGAACTCGACGGCGTTCGCACGCCGCAGGGCCTCGTCGAGGTCGGCGAACCGATAGAGCGTGGTCACGGGCTCAAAGACCTCCTCGCAGGAGAGGTAGGCGTCGTCGGAGACGCCCTCGAACACGGTCGGCAAGACCAGGTAGGCCTCGCCACCGGCGCGCTCGCCGCCGGCGACGACCGTCCCGCCCTCGCTCCGTCCGCGCTCGATCGCCGCGAGGACGTCCTCGAGCTGCTTCTCGTTCACGATCGGCCGACCTCGGTCTCGGGGTCGGCGGGGTCGCCGACCTTGCCGCGCGCGATCCGGTCGAGCAGCCTCCGCCGGAACTCGTCGTAGACGGCGTCCTGGACGTAGATCCGGCGCGTCGCAGTGCACTTCTGGCCGGCCGACCAGAACGCGCCGGCGTAGGCGGCTTCGACAGCGGCGTCGAGCTTCGCGTCGGCCATGACGATCAGAGGGTTGTGGCCGCCTAGCTCGAGCTGGACGCGCTTGCCGAGCCGCGTCGCCTCCTCGCGCACGGAGACGCCGACCGGCACCGAGCCGGTGAACAAGATAGCGCGCACGCGCGGGTCGCGGACGAGCGCAGCCCCGGCGGTGGAGCCGGCGCCGGTGAGGACGTTCAGGACGCCGGGGGCCAGTCCCGCCTCGGCGAAGCACTCGGCGATGTGGAGCCCGGTGAGCGGCGCGTCCTGGGCGAGCTTGAGGACGGCCGTGTTCCCGAAGATGAGGGCGGGCGACGCCTTCCAGAGCGGGATCGCAGCCGGGAAGTTCCACGTCGTGATCAGTCCGACGACGCCGAGCGGCCGGCGGATCGTGTAGACCGCGTTTCCGCTCAGCGACTGCTGGTAGAGCTCGCCAACCGGCCGCAGCGCCTCTCCCGCGAAGTAGCGGAGGATCGCGGCGCCGCGGGCCGCCTCGACCTGCGACTCCCGTAGCGGCTTTCCCATCTCGCGCGTCATGTCGCGGGCGACCTGCTCGGCTCGGCGCTCGAGCGCGTCGGCCTCGCTCGAGGCGGCGAACTCGCCGACGAGCTCCGACGGGCGCGCGGGGTTGCGCTTCTCGTAGGTCTCGCCGGAGCTGCTCCGCCGCCACTCGCCGCCGACGAAGTTCGCGCCGGCCAGGCGGGACGGAGCCTGGAAGGTGTCAGCCATCGGTCGTGCTCCTTTCCTTGGCGAGCAGGTCTGCGGCGGCCTCGACCGGGTTGACGAGCCTGCCGATCGGCGGGATCTCGACCTCGACCGACTGGCCCGGCCGGAGCGCGACTCCGTCGGGGGGCACGAGGCCGGTGCCGGTGAGGAGGATGCTGCCGGGCGGGACCGGGTTCTCGCGGAGGAGCCACTCCACGAGCTCGTCGAACGAACGGCGCATGCGCGCGGTCGAGGTCTCGTCCTCCCAGACGATCGAGCCGTCGGGATCGCGGATCCGGCAGTGGATCGCGAACGACGCCGGCCATTCGTCCCGCGGCAGGATCGCCGGCCCGATCGCGCAGGCGCCGGCGAAGACCTTCGCCTGCGGCAGGTAGAGCGGGTTCGTACCCTCGATGTCGCGTGCGGTGACGTCATTGCCGATCGTCGCGCCGAGGATCGCGCGGCCGCGGCCCAGTACGAGCGCGAGCTCGGGCTCGGGGACGCTCCAGTGCCCGTCCGAACGGACGCCGATCGCGGCGCCGGGGCCGACGGTGCGGCGCCCGCCCGCGTCCTTGAGGAAGAGCTCGGGCCGATCGGCTTCGTAGACGAGGCTGTACACGTCGGCCACCTCGGTCTCCTCGACCCGAGCCTGCCGGCTGCGCTCGTAGGTCACCCCGGCGGCCCAGACCTCCGGCGCGTCAATCGGGGCGAGCAGCCCCTCGAGCCCGAGCGGGTCGCCGCCGTTGCCGCCGTCCGGGCCGCCGCGCTCGAGCGCCGTGAGGGCATCGACGTCCGCCCAGCGAACGGCGGTGCCGGTGAGCCAGCCGCAACGCGCCGCGTCGCCGGGGCCGGTCGCGCGGACGAGGCGCGCCATCGGGCTAGACGACCGGGGCCGCCGCCGCCGGAGCCAGGTTCTCGCCGCTCGAGGCGTCGAAGAAGTGGAACGTACGCGGATCAACCGCCAGCCGGATGCGTCTTCCGGGGCGCGCGCTCGTCGAGGGGTTGACCCGCGCGTTGAAGAGCGCCGTGCGTTCGTCCGCGAGCAGAGCTTCATCCTCGTCCTCGACGGCTGCGCTCACGTCTTCGGCCTCGACGCGGGGTGCGTCGACCGTGAAGATGACGTGCGCGTCCGCGCCGAGCTCCTCGAGCACGGCGACGGATACCTCGACCTGCGGCAGCCGGCCATCCGCGAACGCCGCGTCCTCGAAGCTCTCAGGCCGGATTCCGAGGATGACTCGGCCCGATGGCGCGCGCGCGGGACGTCGCCCGCGGTCGAGCGGGATCCGGAAGCCGCCGAACTCCAGCGAGTCGCCGTCGATCGTCGCCTCGACGAGGTTCATCGCCGGCGAGCCGATGAAGGCCGCGACGAAGAGGTTCGCCGGGTCCCGATAGAGGGCCTGCGGCTCGTCGATCTGCTGGATGCGGCCGTCGCGCATCACGGCGACGCGCTGGCCGAGCGTCATCGCCTCGACTTGGTCGTGCGTGACGTAGACCGTCGTCGTGCCGAGCCGCTCGTGCAGGCGGGTGAGCTCCGCGCGCATGCCGACGCGGAGCTTCGCGTCGAGGTTCGAGAGCGGCTCGTCCATCAGGAACGCCGTCGGCTCGCGCACGATCGCCCGTCCCATCGCGACGCGCTGGCGCTGGCCGCCGGAGAGCGCGGCCGGACGGCGCTCGAGCAGCTCCTCGAGGCCGAGCATGCGCGCGACGTCCGCGACCCGGCCCTCGATCTCCGCCCAGGGCGTCTTGCGCATCCGCAGCCCGTAGCCGAGGTTGCGACGCACGGTCATGTGCGGGTAGAGGGCGTAGTTCTGGAAGACCATCGCAACGTCACGCTCACGCGGTGCCACGTGTGTCACGTCGCGGTTGCCGATGCAGATCGAGCCGGCGGTGACGTCCTCGAGACCGGCCAACATCCGCAGGAGCGTGGACTTGCCGCAGCCCGAGGGGCCGACGAGGACGACGAACTCGCCGTCCTCGATCGTCAGGCTGACCCGATCGACGGCCGTGACGCCGCCGGGGAACACCTTCAGCACGTCTTCGAGGGCGATCTCGGCCACGGCGCAGAGGATAACTGCGCCTCAGCCCTGGAGAGGCAGCCGGTAGAACCGCGCCGCGTTCCCGCCGAAGACCTTCTCGCGCACCGGCGCGGTCAGCTCGCCGAGGGCGAGCTCGCACGCGCGCACTACCTCGCCGTAGGAGGCGGCGAGCGTGCACACCGGCCAGTCCGACCCGAACAGGAGCCGCTCCTCCCCGAACCAGTCGACCACCCGCTGCACGTACCCGACGAGGTCGCCGATCGTCCAGCGCTCCCAGTCGGCCTCTGTTACGAGCCCGGACACCTTGCACGAGACGTGCTCGAGCCCGGCGAGCGGCGCCATCCGCTCCGCCCACGGCTCGAGCTCGCCCGACGCGATCGGGGGCTTGGCGAGGTGATCGATCACGAGCCGCAGCCCCGGGAAGGCACGGGCCGTGTCGAGCGCGGCCGGCAGCTCCCGGGTGCGCACGAGCACGTCGTAGGCCAGGCCGGCCTCCTCGAGCGTGCGCAGCCCACGCCGCACATCGTCACGGCGCAGCCAGTCGGGATCCGGCTCGTCGTGCACCTGGTGTCGGATGCCGACGAGGTAGCCGCCGCCCGGGCGCGCCCGGAGCTCTGCGAGCGTGTCCGGCACCTTCGGGCTCGTCAGGTCGACCCAACCGACGACGCCGGCGACGACGTCGACCTCGGCGGCGAGCGCGAGGAAGTCCCGCGTCTCCTCTACGCTCGAGTGCGTTTGGACGAGGACGGCGCGGTCGAAGCCCTGCGCCGCGAGCAGGGGTCGCAGCTCCTCCGGCGCGAACGGCCGGCGAATCGCCTCCATCTCGGCCGTCATCCAGTCGTAGAGCTCGAGCTGGGGGCGGCCCCAGAAGTGGACGTGCGCGTCGATCCTCACGGCGTGGGCGCCTCCTCCGCAAGCAGCCGCTCGCGACGGAGCTCGTCCCAGACCTCGGCGGGAATCGGCGTCTTCAGCAGCTCGAGGTTCTCCGTGAGCTCTGCCTGCGAGCGGGCACCGAGGAGGAGCACCGTCACCGCCGGATGCGCGAGGGGGAACTGGAGCGCCGCCGCCTTCAACGGCACTCCGTGGCGGCGGCAGACGGCGTCCAGGCGCCGCGCGCGCTCGATGAGCGCAGGCGGGGCCGGCGCATAGTCGAACATCGCGCCCGGCCGCGGGTCGGCGAGGACGCCGCTGTTGAAGACGCCGCCGAGGACGATCGCGATCCCCTGCTCGAGACAGAGGGGGAAGAGCTCCCGCGCCGCGACTTGGTCGAGCAGCGTGTAACGGCCGGCGACGAGGAAGCAGTCGAAGTCAGCCGCGCGCGCGAAGCGGGTGAGCATCTCCGCCTGGTTCATGCCGGCGCCGACGGCGCCGATCGTGCCCTCGCTTCGCAGCCGGTCGAGCGCCCGGTAGGCGCCGGCGAGCGCCTCCTCCTCGTGCTCGTCGGGATCGTGGATGTGGAGGACGTCGACGCGGTCGAGCCCGAGCCGCTCGAGGCTCTCCGCGAACGAGCGCATGACGCCGTCGTAGCTGTAGTCGAAGAGCGGGTTCACGGGCGGCACTTCGGGCCAGCGCTCGAACCCGCCGGAGAGCTGGCTCTTGTCGGGCGGCGCGTCGGGACGCAGCAGCCGCCCGACCTTCGTCGTGAGCACGTACTCCTCGCGCGGGACGTCAGCGAGGCCGCGACCGAGCCGCCGCTCGGAGTTGCCGTGCCCGTACAGCGGCGCCGCGTCGAAGAAGCGCAGGCCGGCGTCGTACGCGGCGCGAACGGTCTCGAGCGCCTGCGCCTCGTCGACCGGGGCGTACAGGCCGCCGAGGGCCGCGGTCCCGAGTCCGAGCCGGGTGACGGTGAGCGCCGTCCTGCCGAACGCGACGCGCTCGTTCACCCGAGGACGCCGGCCGGCAGCTCGGCGGCGGCCGGGAAGCTCGTTTGCGTGCCGCTGCCCTGGACGCTGACCGCCGCGATTCGGTTCGCGCGGTCGGCCGCGTCGATGAGCGGGCGGCCGGCGGCGAGGAAGTAGGCGAGCGCGCCGACGAACGCGTCCCCCGCCCCGGTCGTGTCCACCGCCTGCACGGGCTCGACCGGGACGTGCCGGGCCGAGCCCTCCTCGACGACGAGGCAGCCGCGCTCCCCGAGCGTGAGGATGACCGCGCCCGCGCCTCGAGCAAGCAGCTCGCGCGCCGCCTCCTCGCCCGCGGGGCCGCCGGTGAGCAGCTCCGTCTCCGGCTCGTTCGGGCAGAAGACGTCGCTCAGCCGGCACAGCTCCTCCGGCAGCTCCTCGCGTGCCGGCGCGGGGTTGAAGATCGTCCGCACGCCCTCCTCGCGCGCGACGCGCAGCGCCGAGAGCGAGGTCTCGAGCGTGATCTCGAGCTGGCAGACGACGACGCCGGCGGCCCGAATCGCCGGCCGCGCCCGCTCGACGTCCTCGGCCGAGAGAAGGTCGTTCGCGCCGGTGACGATGATGATCGAGTTGTTGCCGTCGGGGTCGACGGCGATCGGCGCGACGCCGGAGAACGCATCCTCGGTGAAGGTGACGTGCTCGACGTCCACGCCCTGCTCGCGGAAGTTGGCGAGCGTGCCCTCGCCGAAGACGTCGCGCCCGAGCTTGCAGACCATCGACACCGAGGCGCCGAGCTTCGCCGCCATCACGGCCTGGTTCGCGCCCTTGCCGCCGTAGCCCATGTGGAAGCGCGTCCCGTGCAGGGTCTCGCCCAGCCGGGGCAGGCGCGGCACGTAGCTGATCAGGTCGATGTTCGCCGCGCCGACGACGCAGACAACCGGGGCCGCCATGGCTACTTCAGCACGAACTCTTCGGTGTAGATGTGCGTCCGGACGGTCGTGAACGTGTCCGCGTCGGCGACCGCGGTCGCCGCCTCGTCGGAGGCGAAGTCCGCCTGCATCTCCTCGAGCGAGTCCCACCACAGCTCGGCGGTGCCGTCGTACGGGAGCTCGCCCTCGAGCTCCTGGTACTCGTCGATCGCGACGTTGATCCGGTACCCCTTCAGGTTCCCGAACCGGAGAGTCAGCGGCGCGTGGCCCTCGACCCAGCGGCGCGCGAACTCCTCGCGGCTGAGCCCCGGCTTCGCCTTGAGCAGCGCGATCAGCTTCACGGGCTTTGCCATCTCGCTCCTTTCAGCCTTTGACTGCACCGAAGGTGAGGCCGCGCACGACGTACCGCTGCAGCACGAGTGCCAGCACGACCACCGGGATGATCGCAATCACGGTCAGCGCGCCGATCTCGCCCCAGAGGATCTCGTGCCCGCCGACCAGGTTCGCGAGCGCGACGGGCAGTGTCCGCACCTGCGAGCGCGTGAGGAAGAGCGCGAGCAGGAACTCGTTCCACGAGAAGACGAAGGCGAGTAGCGCGCTCGTCACGATTCCCGGGACCGCGAGCCGCACGGCGATGCCGGTGAAGGCGCGCCAGCGGGTAGCCCCGTCCACCAGCGCGGCTTCCTCGAGGTCGCGCGGCAGATCGTCGAAGAAGCCCTTCACGAACCACACGACGAAGGGGACGTTAAAGGTGAGGTAGGCGATGATCAGCGCCGAGTGGGTGTCGAGCATGTGGAACTTCTGGAACAAGAGGAAGAACGGGATCGCCGACGCCACAGGCGGGAACATGCGGATGCTCAGGATCCAGAAGGCGAGGTGCTGCCCGCCGACGCGGAAGCGGCTGATGCTGTAGGCGGTCGGCACGCCGACGAGGAGCGAGATCGCGGTGCTCCCCGAGGCGACCACGAGGCTGTCCTTGAGCGCCTTGCCGCCCGCGCCTCCGAGCGCCTCCGAGTAGTGACGGAAGTCGATCTGCTTCGGCCAGAAGACGGGCGGGTAGCGGAACACCTCGCCCTGCGACTTGAACGAGGTGAGGAAGATCCAGATCACCGGCAGCAGGAAGAAGGCGAGCGCGCCGAGGACGACGATCCAGTTGGCGGCGTCGCCGAGCAGCCTCCCGCGCCGGCTCATCACCCGAGCCCCTTTCGGATCCGCCGCACGAGGATTGTGGCGGCGACGCTGATGACGATCAGCTGGATGTAGCTGATCGCGGCCGCGTATCCGAAGCTGAAGAAGCGCAGCCCCTGAAGGTAGGTGTAGAAGCTGGCGGTCTCGGTCGCCGAGCCGGGCCCGCCGCCGGTCATAACAAAGATCGTGTCGAACGTCTTGAAGATGTCCATCGCCCGGATCAGGACGGTGACGATGAGCAGCGGTTGGAGCAGCGGCAGGGTCAGCGTCCTGAAGGTCTGCCAGCGGCTCGCCCCGTCGACCGCGGCGGCCTCATAGACCTCCCCGGGCAGCGTCCGCAGGCCTGCGGCCACGATGATCGCAACGAACGGGGTCCACTGCCAGATGTCGGCGAGGAGGATCGTCTTGAGCGCCACCGTGCGGTTTCCCAGCCAGATCGGCCCGTTGAGGCCGATCAGCGACAGCAGGTAGTTGAGAGGCCCCCACGACTCGTTGAAGACGACCACGCCCTCGATCGCGACCGCGACCGGCGCGATCATGACGGGCACGAGCAGGAGCGCGGTGACGAGCGTGCGCGGACGTCCGAGCCGGTTGAGCGCGAGCGCGAGCGCGAAGCCGAGCACGAGTTCGATCGCAACTCCGAACCCGACGAGGTAGAGGCTTCGGCCAAGCGCCGGCCAGAAGCGCGGGTCGTTCGTGAACGCGTCGACGTAGTTCTGGAGCCCGACCCAATGCGGGATCGGCGAGTACGTGAGCTCGAGCCGGTAGAAGCTCTCACGCAGCGAGTAGATCAGCGGGTAGACCGTGACCGCGAGCAGGACGGCTACAGCCGGCAGGACCATCAGCCAGGCGAAGAGAGGCGCGCGGCTGCGCCGCTGCACACGGGCAACGAGGGCCGCGGCCCCGGCCCCCGCGTGTCGGCTCTTCGTCGTTCTCAATTCACGCGGCGCCCCTCCGCCGGCCCCGCGCGGGGCCGGCGGAGGAACACTGGTCTCCTACTTGATCAGGCCGAGCGACTTGTACTGCTTGAGCGCAGCGCGCCAGAGCTCGATCTGATGCTTCTTGTTCAACTTGTTCGTGATGTCGTCCCAGGCCTTCGCCGCGTCGTTCAGCGCCTTCGCGGGATCCTCCTGGCCGGAGATCGCCTTGTTCACGGCAAGGTCGAGCGCGTCCTCGTACTGCGCGGCGCCCGGGATGTAGATCTCCGGGTAGCCGTGCTCGAGGGCGCCCTTCACGGTCGCGAGGTAGCTCTTCGCGTCAGCCAGCTTGAACTCCTTGTAGTACTGCGGCTTCAGCTGGCTGTACCGGTACGGGTCGAGGCCGTCGAGCGGCGTCGAGACGTTGAACCGGCTCACGTCGTCGCTGATGTACTTCGCGATGAAGTACGCCGCGTCGGCGTGCTTGCTCGTCTTCGGGATCGCGAGCACGCGGCCGACAGGCATCATCGAGCGGGTGACGAGCTTGCCGTTGACGACGGTGCCCGGCAGGAGCGAGTAGCCGAGCTTGCCGACGACCTGGCTCTGCGTGGGATCGGCGCCCTTCTTCGGGACGTCGCTCCACTGCACCACCATGAACGTCTGGTTCTTCAGCAGCGAATCGCGCAGCTGGTCGTACCCGAAGTTGAGCACGTCCGGCGGCGAACACGTCTTCACCGAGGCGACCATGTTCTTGAGCGCCGCGACGGCCTGCGGAGAGTTGATCTGCGGCTTCATGTTCTGGTCGAAGTAGACCTGCCCGCTGCTCGCCCAGCGATCGACGAACCACGCGAACGAGAAGCCGCGCTGTCCGTACTCGGCGCAGCCGTAGAACGGCCGGCTGAGCGTCTTCCCCGCGAGCGTCTCACCGGCCTTGCGGGTGAAGAACTGGCCGACCCTGAGGTACTCGTCCCAGGTCTTCGGGACTGTGAGGGCGTGCCCGTACTTCTTCTTGAACGCGGCCTGCTCGGCCGGGTTGTTCAGCAGATCTTTGCGGTAGATGAAGATGTGGACGTCCCCGTCCTCGGGGAGCGCATAGGTGTGCCCGGCCCAGCCCAGGTAGAGCTTCCGGAACGCCGTGATCACGTCGTTCAGGTGCGGGTTGCTCTTCTTGATGTAGCTGTCGAGCGGGAGCAGGTACCCGTTGGAGGCGAAGTCGCCGATGTACGCCGGGTAGAACACCACGAGGTCGACGGCGTTCGTGCCGGCGATGAACTCGGCCTTTTCCTTGCTGTACACATCGGCGAACGGGACCTCGATCGCCTTCAGCTTGATCCCGGCCTTCTGCCACTCCGGATACCAGAAGCCGAAGACGTTCATGTTGTGGCCGCCGTCGCCCATCACGGTGACGGTCTGGCCGTGGAAGTTCGGCAGGTTCTTCGGTACCGGGATGCGCTTCCGGGCGGCGATCATCTGCTTGAGCGTCAGATCGCCGAAGCCTGGCGTTCCCCCGGCTGCCGAAGCTGGCCCCTGGCGGTGGTTCGAACCCGCCGTGCCGAGAGCGGTCGCCCCGAGCGCGACCAGAACGACTGCGCCAAGCGCGACCAAGCGCGCGGCACGCTTTCGTTCCGGCACCTTCATGTTGCCAAGCACGGCAGCCTCCGAGTTCGTAGGACGTGACCACCCTACGAGACCCCGGTTTCACCGTCAAGACCCGCCGGAAACGGGCGGGGATACCCAGGCGGCGCCGGTCGGGAAGCGGTGCCGCTCACGCGACTCCAGCTTCAGCTCGGCGCTGTAGCCGGGCTGCTCGGGCGGCACGTAGCGCCCGTCGCGCATCACGACCGGCGACACAAAGTGCTCGTGCAGGTGGTCGACGTACTCGATCACGCGATCGGTCAGGTCCGCGCTGACGTAGATGTAGTCGAAGAGCGAGAGGTGCTGGACGTACTCGCAGAGGCCGACGCCGCCCGCGTGCGGGCACACGGGCACTCCGAAATTGGCCGCGAGGAGGAGCACGGCGAGCACCTCGTTGACGCCGCCGAGCCGGCAGCTGTCGACCTGGCAGAAACCGATCGCGTTCGCCTGCATCAGCTGCTTGAACATGACGCGGTTGTGTACGTGCTCGCCGGTGGCGACGCGGATTGGCGCGATCGCCCTCGCGATCGCTGCGTGGCCGAGGATGTCGTCCGGGCTCGTCGGCTCCTCGATCCAGTACGGCTCGAACTCTGCCAGCCGCCGCATGTTCGCGATCGCCTCGCCCACGTCCCAGCGCTGGTTCGCGTCCATCATCAGCTTCGAGTCGGACCCGATCTCCTCGCGGATAAGCGCCGCGCGGCGGAGGTCGTCGTCGAGGCTCGCGCCGACCTTCATCTTGAAGTGCGTCCAGCCGTCAGCGCGGGCTTGGCGGCAGAGGAGCCGCACTTTCTCGTCCGGATAGCCCAGCCAGCCGACGGACGTCGTGTAGGCGGGGAAGCCAGCGTGGCGCATCTCCACCTCCCGCTCCGCTTTGGTCGGCTCGTTGGCGCGGAGGAGCCCGAGCGCTTCCTCGGGCGTGAGTACGTCGGTGATGTAGCGGAAGTCGACGCAGGAGACGAGCTGCTCCGGGCTCATATCGACGAGGAGCTTCCAAAGCGGCTTCTCCTCCCGCTTGGCGAGCAGGTCCCAGACGGCGTTGACGATCGCCGCCGTGGCCAGGTGGATCGCGCCCTTCTCCGGGCCGATCCAGCGCAGCTGGCTGTCGCCGGCGATGGTCCGCCAGAATGCGCCCATGTCCGCGAACAGGTCCTCGAGACGTCGCCCGACGACGAGCGGCGCCAGCGCCTCGATCGCCGCCACGCAGACCTCGTTGCCCCGGCCGATCGTGAAGGTGAAGCCGTGCCCCTCGAGGCCATCGTCCGCGTCAGTGTGCACGATCCCGTAGGCGGCCGAGTAGTCGGGATCGGGGTTCATCGCGTCCGAACCGTCGAGCGAGCGCGATGTGGGGAAGCGGATGTCGAGCGCGTCGACCGCTGTGATCCGTGCGCTCATCGAACTCGCGCGCGACCCACGCGCCCATCGAGTCGGGTCACGGCGGGACTGCGAGGGCTGTGCGTCACACGCATTTCTCTCCGTTCGTCGGCCCTGGGCGCCGACGCCTCTTGGGGGCGGCGTCAGGAGAGTCGAGCCGGCCGGACTCTAGCCGCTCGGCGGGTGAGGAGCGTACGGATCTGAGCCGCGACAAACCGCCGACTTCGGACTGTCGAGATGGAGCTAGCCGGACTCGAACCGGCGACCTCCTGGGTGCGATCCAGGCGCTCTCCCAACTGAGCTATAGCCCCGGGAAGGGCTCAGTCTAGCGGCGCCGTTATGCGGCCGACTGCTGCCCTGGGACGACGCCGCGCTTCTCGTTCAGCTTCCCGCTGCGGATCGCGGCCGCCATGTCCTTCGACTCCTCGCGGTACCACGTGCCGTCCTCGAACTCGATCGCCGGGTACTGCTCCTGGCCGGTGTGCTCGAGGATGTTCTCCCGCTTGCCGCGCCCCGGCCACGGCAACCGCACCACCTCGTAATCGATCCCCATGTCGTTGAGCGCCTTCTGGACCTTCCAGCAAGGATGCCCACCGAACCTCGCCCACACGTTCTTGCAGCGATGCAGCTTGACCGCCATGGTGCCCTCCCACTCGATTGCCGCTCCTACGATACGCCGATGCGCGCGATCGTTCTCGACGGCCACGGGGCGCCGGCGCTCGCCGACGTTCCGGAGCCGGACGGACCCGGAGAGCTCGTGCGCGTGCTCGCGTGCGGCCTCTGCGGCTCGGACGTCGAGAAGCTGCGCCCCGAGTTCGCCGGCGCTGTGCTCGGACACGAGGTCGTCGCCGAGACGAAAGACGGCCGTCGCGTCGCGCTCGTCCACCACCGGGCGTGCGGCGAGTGCGCGCGCTGCCGCGCGGGTCACGAATCGACGTGCGAGACGTTCGAGGCGCCGACGATTCGGCCCGGCGGATTTGCCGAACTCGCGAACGCACAAGCGTGGGTCGCCGTGCCCGATGCGCTCGACGACGCCCGCGCGACGGCGGTCGAGCCGCTCGCATGCGTCCTCCGCGGCGTGGAGCGTGTCCCGCGCGGGCGCGTGCTCGTCGTCGGCTTCGGGTTCATCGGCCGGCTGTTCTCAGCCGTGCTTGAGCGGAGAGGCGACGACGTGTTCGCCTTCGACGTCGATCCGCGTCGGGCCGGCAAGCCTCCCGACGGGGCCGTCGGCGCTGCGGTGATCTGTGCGCGCGGCGGCGTCGAAACGGCGCTCGACGCGGTCGAGCCCGGCGGGACGATCCTCGTCTTCGCCGACGCGGGCCCGATCCCAGCGGCGCCGATCTACCGGCGCGAGCTGACGCTCGTCGGAGCGCGCTCGGGAACTCCGGCAGCCATGCACGACGCGGCTGCGCTCCTCCCCGAGCTCGACCTGCCGGAGCCCGTCGTCCTGCCGCTCGACCGTTTTGCGGAGGGGTTCGAGCTGTTCCGCCGCCGCGACGCGCTCAAGGTCGTGTTCACGCCGTGAGGGCGGCGCGCTTCTACGCACCGGGCGACGTCCGCGTCGAGGACGTACCGCGCCCCGAGCCCGGAGACGGCGACGTGCTGGTGCGCGTCGAGGTCGCGTTGACGGACGGGACCGACCTCAAGGCGTTCCGCCGCGGCCACCCCGTCCTGCTCGGCGAGCCGCCCGCGCCGTTCGGGCACGAGTTCTGCGGCTTCACCGAGGAGGGAGGGCGAATCGTCGCTGCGAACTCCGACGGCGACCGCGCCGACCTGCAGCTTCTGAACGGCGCGTACGCCGAGTGGCTCGTCGTGCCGGAGCGGATTGCGCGCGTCAACTTGCTTCCCGTTCCCGACCGGCTCGCGCCGGAGATCGCGGCGATGGTCGAGCCGCTCGCCTGCTGCCTGCACGGCGTCGAGCGTGCGGGCATGCGGCCCGAAGACACGGTCGCAGTGCTCGGCACCGGCGCGATCGGCTTGATGCTCTGCGCGTGCATCGCCGACGCCGGTGCACGGCCCGTGGCGGTCGGCCGCCGAAGCGAGCTGGCCCGCGAGTTCGGCGCCGAGCCGGGCGACGGCCGCGGCGCCGATGTCGTGATCGAGGCCGCGGGGACCGAGCAGGCGTGGCTCGACGCCCTCGACCTCGTGCGTCCCGGCGGCACCGTGCTGTTCTTCGGCGGTCTCGAGCGCGGCGCCTCCGTCCCGGTCGACGCGTTCCGGCTGCACTACGAGGAGCTGACCCTGCTGGGCGCCTTCCACCACACCCCGGCGACCGTCCGCGCGGCCCTCGTCTTCCTCGCGAGCGGCGGCTACCCGTGGGAGCGGCTGATCACGCACCGGATCTCACTCGACGAGCTGCCCGAGTTGTTAAGGAATCCGCCCGCCGGCCTCCTCAAGGCTGCCGTCTATCCGTAGCCAGGCTATTCTGGTCATCCCAATCAACTACTTCCGAGGGAGATTCCAGATGAAGTTGCGTGTCCTCGTTCTGTCGCTTTTCGTCGCGGCCGTGGGCCTGACAATCGCTCCGATTGCCGCGCCGCTGACGAAGGCGACGACATCGACGACCGTCACCGTGACGATCGGCAAGCCGACCGAGTTCCACTTCCTCCTCTCGAAGACCACCGTTCCGCACGGCACGGTCGTCTTCAAGCTCGTGAACAAGGGCAAGATTGCGCACGACTTCAGCATCTCGGGCAAGACGTCAAAGAAGATCGGCCCGGGCAAGAGTGGCTCGCTGACAGTGGCGCTCACCAAGGGCAAGAAGCCCTACAAGTGCACGGTCGACGCTCACGCGGCCGCCGGCATGAAGGGCGTCCTGAAGGTCACCTGATGCTGGTTCCGCGAAGCCGAATCGTTACCGGCGTCGCCCTGCTCGGCACCGCGGCGTGGCTGTCGGTCTTCTGTCCGGCCGCCACGCCCGCTGCCGGCGCCCGCGCCGCGCTCCGGGTGGTGACCGTCACGATCAGCGGACACGGCACGGCGAGGTGGAGCGTCTCGAGCGACGCGGACAAGGGCTCGCTGGCGCTGAACTACAGCTGGCACGGAACGCTGCGATTCGGGATTCGGCCCGAGGTGCTGAAGGATCCGGCGCACGCGAAGTTCTCCTCCCGCGGTGCGACGACGCTGCGCGCGAGCTGGGTCGGCGACTTCGTCGGAAACAAGCTCTCCGAGCCTTATTTCGGCCCGTACCACTGCGCGTACAAGGGCGCGAACGTTCCCGGGAAAGTGACCGCGCAGCTCACGAACGGGCAGGTGCGCGGCGCCATCTGGCTCGTGCTGCATCCAAAGAGCGAGGACGGGTTTTTCGCCGCAAAGACCAACGGCGCCACGGTCTCCTGCAGCACGGGGTACGGCGACCGCGGCCCAACCCATTTCGAGCCGGCATGGCTCTTCCGCGACAACATCCTGGACCACGGCCAGTTCAGCTCCACCACCGCCGTGATCGTCCTCTCCAGCAAGCTGCTGCCGCGCGGCTCGGCCGCCCTGAGCTTCCCGCACGAGGTCGGCAAGCGCACGTCGCCGTTCGCGGGCAACCTCCACTGGAGCAACCTCGGCCACCTCTCGGTGCGGGCGAGCTAGTCCCCCGTCACTAGAGACCGAACGCGACGAGCTCGGGCACACCGCCCGGCCGCGGCACGCCTGCGCCGACGAGCAGCAGGTCGCCCGCGACCGCCGGGCACGCGTTCACTCCCGCCCGCATGCGGAGGTGCCAGAGGACGCGTCCGTCGCGCACGGCGAGCGCATAGACCATTCCGTCGTACGTCGACGTGAAGACGACGTCGTTGGAGACGGTGGCACAGCCGAAGTCCGGCGACGGAAAGCGCCGCGCCCACAGCCGGCGACCGGTCCGGCCGTCGAGCGCGATGAAGAGGCCTCTCCCCTTCGTCGGGTCGATGCTCGTGATCTCCTGACGCGCGACCGCGTTGCCGCGCGCACAGAGATCGACGACGGGCACGAAGAGCCGGCCATCGGCATAGGCAAGCGGCGTCTCCACGCCGCCGAGCAGGCCGGGGCAGACGGGCACCCACCGGCGCGGCAACGGCCCTAGGTCGTTGAGGTGCAACCCGACGACGGCGAGCCAGAGCCTCTGCTGCGTGTCGCGGTCCCAAGCGACGACGCGGCCGGCCTTGCCGGCGCCGAACACGACGTTCCTGGGTCCCACGCGCGCCAGCACCGGCGTGTCCTGGAAGTCGTAGTCGCGGATGTCGTGCGGTGTCACCTGGTCGTGCCAGAGCAGGCGGCCGCTCCGGCCGTCGAGGACGAGTAGCGAGTCCGTGTAGGGCACGGGGCCGGGATAGGCGCCGCCGTTCGGGTGCTTCGGCGTCCCGCCCCACGGCGCCGGGTTCGAATTGCCGCCGTACACGCGCCCGCCGGCGTCGACCGAGACGGGGTCCCAGAGTCCGCCGCCCCCGGCCTCGGGAAACCGCCACGGATCGCGAATCGTGACGAACTTCCAGCGGACGGCGCCGTTCGCGGCGTCGAGGCCGTAGACGGCGCCGCGTCCGCCCCGCGGATAACCGACCGTGCTGAGGTAGACGAGGTCCCCGCGGACGACGGGGGCGACGTCCACGAACTGCTCCGTCGGCCCGGTCAGGTGCCGCAGCCACAGCTGCTCGCCCGTGGACGCCGAGAGCGCGAACGCGTCCGAGTCGGTCGCGCCGTACACCCGGCCGCCGGCCACCGCGAGGCCGTTCGGCCCATCGTTCCTGGCGCGGTAGCGACGCGTCCAGCGCGTCGCACCCGTTGAACGGTCGAGCGCGAAGACGCTGCTCCTCAAGTCCTCGACGTAGACCGTGTCGGCATCGACGATCGGCGTCGACGCGAAGATCCCCGAGAAGCTCGGCTTCGCCGTGAAGCGGAACCGCCAGCGCGCCCGCAGTGTCGCGACGTTTCGGGCGTCGATCCTTGAGTCTGCGGCGGCACGCGTCCCCGCAACGTCCCGGTTCGGCAGCGGCCATGAACCCCGGGGGCCGGCATGGCCGCCGCAGCCGCAAAGCAGAAGCCCGGCCGCCGCTCCCGCGACGACCGGGCTTCTTCGCACCGTTACGGCCGCGCGCAGGCGGATCAGGTGACCGTGAACCGCCCCTTCATGCCGATCTTGTTCAGGTCGTACCTCTGGGTGCTTCTGTACGTCAAGGTTCCGCGGTAGTCCATGTAGATTTGCAGCACGAACGTCTGGCCGGGCCTAAGCACCGGCGTGGACAGACCCGCGTTGGAGAGTCCGATCAAACCCCGTCCCACGAAGGCGAAGTTGTGGGCCTTGTTGCCCGTGTTCTTGACGTGGAAGGCGCCGCCGTTGCCTCGCTCGGCGCTGTGGTCGCTGAGTGTGATCCTGGAATCCGTGATCGCGACGTCGTAGTCGACGTAGACGTCCGGCTCGGTCGTCTGCGGCCGGGTAACGCCGTGTGCCGAAGGCACCAGCGCCACGGCCGAAACGACCGCCAGAGCGAGGATGCGGGGATTCATGGTGTCGTATGCCCTCCTCTTCGGCTCGAAGCTTACGTGACTACGAGGACGCCCTTCATTCCGGCTGCGGCGTGGCCGGTGATCGAACATTCGTATGGATAACTGCCCGGCGTCAGCACGACATCGAGAGTTTCGCTCTTGCCGGCCGCGAGGACAAGGGTCTGATGCCCCGCGATCACGAAGTTGTGGGCGATCTTGCCGTCGTTCGTGACGGTGAACTTGATGTCGCCGGCGGGGATCGTTTGCGTGGTGCTGACGAGCACCTTCTTCGTCTTGACCACCCACTTGTACTTGCCCTTGACCTTGACCCGCACGCGGTGCTTGACGGTCTTGTACTTCTTGACGACCTTGACGTCGCCGGAGAGCCCGATCTTGAACTCGCTCTCCGAGGCGTTCGTGTTAAAGGTCGGGGGCGGCGTCGTGGTGGTCGTGGTCGCCCTCGTGGTCGTGGTCGTCGTCCCGCCCGTCACATAGACAAATCCCTGCATGCCGTAGATGGCGTGCTCGCCGATCGTGCACAGAAAGTTGAACTGACCGCCGTTCGGGAAGTTGACCGTCAGCGAGACGGTGTCGCCCTTTGACAGCGTCGGCGTGGTGAAGTCCTGCATCCCGTTGCTGACCTGGAAGTCATGCGTCACGTCGCCGATGTTCGTGATGTTGAACGTGACGGGGCCGGCCGGAACGGGGCTGTCGATATTCCCGCTATCGAGCTTGAAGTAGTACTCGCCCGCCGTCACGTTGATGACCGTCGCCTTGGTCGCGTGGCCCGCGGTCGGGGCCGAGCCCCCGGCTACTGCGGCGAAGGAAAAGCCTGCAACTGCCGTCCCCACGACGGCGAGAGATGTCACGAAGACAGCAAGGAAACGACGCATGCGAACAACCCCTTTACGGCGATCGGAAACAGTCGGTTTGCTGCTGCAAAGGTAGCACCCCCCGTAATGCGGAGGAGCGGCCCCTGGGGCCGCTCCTCCGTCCTTTCGTTAAGGGTTTGTGAAGCTTCCGTCTAGCCGAGGAAGTAGGCGTAGACGCTGTCGCCCTTGAGCGCGGGGGCGTTCGTCGTCGTCCGACCATCCGCGTAGACGAACAGGTACTGCTTGCCGTTGACGAGAGCCGTCGACGCGGGCGCGTTCACCGCCGCGTCCAGCGACTTCCGCCACACTTCCGCCCCGGTCGTCGCGTTGTAGGCGACGAAGTCGTGGGCGATCGCTGCGGGACTGCCCATGAACACCAGGTTGCCGGCGGTCGACAGCGAGCCGCCCGAGCACGAGGATGCGGTCTGCGTGTTCGCCGGCGGGTTCGGCTCCGGCGGCACGAAGTGCTGCTTCCAGGCGATCCGGTTCGTCAGCGTGTTCATCGCCGTGAAGTCGCCGGTCCCGCGGAACGTCGGCGCGGCACCCGAGCTCATGCGGCCGGTGAAGCCTCTCCCGCCCACGTACAGGCTCGACGCGTTCGGGATCGCCTTCTCGGCCTGCCGGGTGTTACCCGAGCAGGTGTAGAGGAAGCCCGTGTTCGGGTTGTAGCTGCTCGGGCTCCAGTTGGTGCCTCCACCTGCGCCCGGAGCCGTCGCGATGAACTGCTTGTCGTCGTACGGCGTCCAGATGCAGCCGTAGATGAACGGCTGACCGTCGGAGGCCGTCGGCGGGTAGTCGCCCTGGACCGGGCACTGATCGGCGAACGCGTCGCCGACCGGCGTCGGCTGCGTCGCGGACGTATTCTGGAACGCGTTCTGGGGCACCGGCTTCTCGTCGATCTGAAGCAGCGGGTTCCCGTCCTTCGCGTTCAAGACGTACATCCAGCCGGTCTTGCACGTCTCTGCGACCGCCGACTGCATCGCGCCGCCGATCACTGCGTCGAACATCAACGTCGGCGACGGGCAGTCGTAGTCCCAGATGTCGTGGTGCACCTGCTGGAAGTGCCACGCGTACTCGCCGGTCATCGCGTCGAGCGCGACGAACGACGCGGTGAACAGGTCGTCGCCGGGGCCACGGCTCGACCACGGATCGGCATTCGCCGTCGTGAAGGTGATGATGCCGGTCCGGTAGTCGACGGACGGCGTGTTCCAGATCGTCGCGCCGCCGTGCGCCCACTCGGTGTTGTTCGGCCACGTACCCGAGCCGATGTCACCAGGTGTCGG
The DNA here is from genome assembly GCA_036393535.1 of Gaiellaceae bacterium. Lineage (GTDB taxonomy): Bacteria > Actinomycetota > Thermoleophilia > Gaiellales > Gaiellaceae > 3-1-20CM-4-69-9. The sequence continues at coordinate 23,723 of DASWGR010000079.1, forward strand.
AGTCGTGTAGAAGCGCCACTTGAAGTGACCCGTCTTCGCGTCGTACGCGGTCATCGAGCCGCGCGCGCCGAACTCCGAGCCGGAGACGCCGACGATCACGAGGCCGTTGTAGTACAGCGGCGCCATCGTCATCGTGTAACCGTCCTGCCAGCGCGCGTTCGACGCCGCCCAGACCAGAGTTCCGGTCTGCGCGTCCAGCGCGACGAGCTTGCCGTCGAGCTGCGCGGAGTAGACCAACCCCTGGCCGATCGCAACGCCGCGGGCGTCCCAGCCACAACAGACCGTGTTGTTGTTCTGATTCTGGTTGGAGAGGTGTGTCCAGATCCGGTTCCCGGTCGCGGCGTCGATTGCGAAGACGTCGTTGTTCCCGGTCGGAATGAACATCACGCCGCCCCAGATGAGCGGGGTCGCCTCGTCGTTGTACTTGGAGCCCGTCCCCGACCCGTCGAGGTGGATGTGCCAGGCCTCCTTCAAGGCAGCGACGCTGCCGACGTTGATCTGACTCAACGCCGAATAGTGGTCCTGCTGGTAGTTGCCCCCGACCACCGGCCAGTTCTCGGTCGGGAATCCCGAAAGATCCACCGGCTGGAACGCCGGAATGAAGGGGACGGCCGCTGTCGCAGCCTTGCCCGCATTACCGTTCGGTGTCGCGAGCGCAGGCACGGCGAACGCCAAACAGGCGCCCACCATGACAGCGAGGAAAAGACTTCTAAATCGCATTAGCCCTCCTCTGGAGAAACATGAGCGAAGTGAACCACTCTCGACTATCCCACGTTGATCGGCCAAACGTCAACCAAATCGCGCATTGCGTGAAGCCGGTGCTACCCAGGGGCCATGTCCATCCCTGAAAGAGAGGGGAGCGGCCGAGACGGCCGCTCCCCGATTTCTCCGTGTTTCCTACTGCGATTTAGGTGCCGCCGAGGGTGAAGGCGTAGAGGTTGTCGCCCTTCACAAACGGCGCTGCCGTCCCCGTATTGCCACCCGCGTAGACGGCGATGTACTGCTTGCCGCCGACCGTATACGTCATCGGCGGTGCCTGGACGGCGGCGTCCGTCGCGAAGCGCCAGAGCTCGGCTCCGGTAGACGCGTTGAACGCGACGATCGCATGATCCACCGAGGCGGGCACGCCCATGAACACCAAGCCGCCGCCGGTGGACAGCGAGCCGCTTTCACAGTAGGCCTGGGTCTGGGTGTTCGCGGGCGGATTTGGTGCCGGAGCCGCGAAGTGCTGCTTCCACGCGATCTTGTTGTTCTGCATGTTCATAGCCACGAAGTCGCCCGAGAAGGTCGTCGTCGCCGCGGCCGCCCCGAACGTCAGCCCGATGAAGGTCCTCCCGCCGACGTACAGGCTGGACGCGTTCGGGATCGACTTCAACGCTGCCCGGCTGTTGCGCGAGCAGACGTAGAGGTAGCCGGTGTTCGGGTTGTAGCTGGATGGGCTCCAGTTGTTCCCTCCGCTGGTGCCGGGGGCGACGACCGCGAACTGCTTGTCGTCGAACGGCGTCCAGATGCAGCCGTAGATGAACGGCTGTCCGTCGCTTGCGGTCGCGGGGTACTCGCCCTGCACCGGGCACTGCTCGGCGTAGGCGTCCCCGACCGGGGTCGGCTGCGTTGCCGCCGTGTTCTGGAACGCGTTCTGGGGCACCGGCTTCTCGTCGATCTCGAGCAGCGGGTTGCCGTCCTTGCGGTTCAGGACGTACACCCAACCGGTCTTGCACGGCTCGGCGACCACGTTCTGCGCCACGCCGCCGATGGTGGCGTCGAACAGGACCGTGTTCGACGGGCAGTCGTAGTCCCAGATGTCGTGGTGCACGATCTGGAAGTGCCACGCGTACTCGCCCGTCATCGCGTCGAGGGCGACCATCGTCGCAGTGAACAGGTCGTCGCCCGGCCCGCGGCTCGCCCACGGGTCGGCGTTCGCCGTAGTGAAGTAGATGAGCCCGAGCTTCGGGTCGACGGTCGGCTGGTTCCAGATCGTTGCGCCGCCGTGCATCCACTCCGTGTTGTTCGGCCACGTGCCCGAGCCGATGTCACCCGGCGTTGGCGTCGTGTAGAAGCGCCACACCCGCTTGCCCGTCCGCGCGTTGTACGCGGTCATGTTCCCGCGCGCGCCGAACTCGGAGCCAGAGACGCCCACGATCACGAGCCCGTTGTAGTACAGCGGCGCCATCGTCATCGTGTACCCGTCCTGCCAGCGAGCGTTCGACGCCGCCCACACAAGCGTGCCCGTGAACTGGTCGAGCGCCACCAGCTTGCCGTCCAGCTGCGCCACGTAGACCAGACCGCCGCCGATCCCGAGGCCGCGGGCGTCCCAACCACAGCAGATCGTGTCCATGAACGGCACAACGTTGGACAGGTGCGTCCAGAGCCGCTGGCCGGTCGCGGCGTCGAGCGCGAAGACGTCGTCGTTGCCGGTCACCGCGTACATGACCCCGCCCCAGACGATCGGCGTCCCCTCACCCCGGTACTTCGACCCCGTCGCGGACCCGTCGAGGTGGATGTGCCACACGGCCTTCAGGGTCGCGACGTTCCCTGTATTGACCTGATTGAGCGGCGAGTAGCGGTCTTGCCCGTAGTTCCCACCGTTCGTCGGCCAGTTGTCGGTCGGAAACCCCACCAGGTCCGTCGGCGCGAATGCAGGAATCCCCGGAATTGCGACCGCCGCCGTGGCCTTGCCCGCGAGCCCGTTCGGTGTCGCGAGCGCGGGTGCGGCGACCGCCAAGGAGGCGCCCGCCACCACCGCGAGGAGAAGACTTCGAAATCGCATGAGCCCTCCTCTAGACAGAGCTAAGCAAACAACCCTCGACTATCTCACCTCGATCGAGCGACGGTCAAGCAACCGCGGCCACAAGTGACTGCGTTTCGGGACAGCCTGTAAGTCCGGGGAGCGGCCGCAAGGACCGCTCCCCGTGTTTTCGTCAGTTTCTTGTCAGGTTGCGCCTACTAGCCGAGGAAGTAGGCGTAGAGGCTGTCGCCGTTGGTGAACGGCGCGGCCGTCGGGACGTTGCCGCCGGCGTAGGCGGCCACGTACTGCTTGCCGTTGACGGTGTACGAGACCGCGGGCGACAGAACGGCGGCGTCGGTCTTGAACCTCGCCAGTTCCTGCCCGGTCGAGGCGTTGTACGCAATGAGCGCGTGATCAAGCGCCGCCGGGGCGCCGACGAACACCAGGTTCCCGGCAGTCGACAGCGAGCCGCTCCGGCACGAGCCGTTGTTCTGCGTGTTCGCGGGCGGATTCGGGGCCGGAGGCACATAGTGCTGCTTCCACGCGACCCGGTTCGTCAGCACGTTCATCGCCGTGAAGTCGCCGCTGATTATGGTCGTGGCCGGCGCGGCCCCGAACGTCAGCCCGATGAACGTCCTGCCGCCCACGTAGAGACTGGACGCGTTCGGGATCGCCTTCGCGGCGATCCGCCCGTTGCCCGAGCACGTGTAGAGGTTGCCGGTGTTCGGGTTGTAGCTCGACGGGCTCCAGTTGTTTCCTCCGAGGTTGAAGACCGTGTACTGCTTGTCGTCGTAAGGCGTCCAGATGCAGCCGTAGATGTACGGTTGGCCATCCGGTGCCGTCGCAGGGAACTCGTTCCCAGTCGGGCAGGTATCCGCGAACGTGTCTCCAAGCGGGATCGGCTGCGTCGCGGAGGTGTTCTGGAACGCGTTCTGGGGCACCGGCTTCTCGTCGATCTGGGTCAGCGGGTTCCCGTCATGCGCGTTCAGGATGTACACCCAGCCCGTCTTGCACGGCTCGGCGACCGCCGTCTGGAGGTTGCCGCCGTACGTGTTGTCGAACATCACGGTCGGCGACGGGCAGTCGTAGTCCCAGATGTCGTGGTGGACGATCTGGAAGTGCCACGCGTACTCGCCCGTCATCGCGTCGAGGGCGACCATCGTGGCCGTGAACAGGTCGTCACCCGGCCCGCGGCTCGACCACGG
>DASWGR010000080.1:0-12034 GCA_036393535.1 Gaiellaceae bacterium
CGCACGCAGCGCCGCGGCCGTGGCGGGCGAGCCGGACCGCAGCGATGAGATTCGGGATGCTCGTCAGGGCCGCGAGGACAAGCGCTCCGAGCACGATGTCCGAGACGTCGAAGCGGTCGCCGAGCGATTGCGCCGCCGCGACCATCCCATAGGCTCCGCCCACGACCGCTGCGAGAGCGGGAACGACGGCAAGGGCGTCGAGCCTCGTCGCCGGCGGGCTGAACTCGTCGCGGCGTGCATCCCGCTGCTCCTCGGCCACGGCTTCGCGTAGGGGCGCCGGCAGACGTGAACGTGCACGTTCGTGCAGCGCGGACACCACGACATAGGGCGCCAGTACGACCAGTGCGAGAACGAGCCCGACGCCGCCGGGCAGGAGGTCCATCGCGACGAACGCGCCGATGATCGCAACGACCACCGCAACGCCTCCGTTGAGGAGCAGCCCGTGACGATGGATGCGCACGCGCCCGGCGATCAGGGCGGAAACTCCCAGCAGAGCGGCAAGGTTGAAGACGTTCGACCCCACCACCACGCCGACACCGGTGTCCTCGTGTCCCGCGACGACCGCCGCCACCGCTGAGGCGATCTCCGGCGCGTCGGCGCCGAGCGCCGTCACCATCCCGAGCAGCGCTTCCGAGAAGCCGAGGCGTTCCCCGATCCGGTCGAGCTCCCGCGCGAGCACGACGCTCGCCGAAACGGTGAGCACGAACGAGCCCGCGAGCAGAAGGAGCGCCACAGAAGTCGACACTGCCGCCGAGACCCTAGCCGCCTGCTCTGGCAGACTCGGGCTCGTGCCCGCAACTGTGATCGTCGGTGCGCAGTGGGGAGACGAAGGCAAGGGAAAGATCGTCGACCTTCTGGCCCTCGACTCGGATCTCGTCTGCCGCTACCAGGGCGGCCCAAACGCCGGACACACGATCGTCGTCGACGACGAGACGTTCAAGATCCGTCAGATCCCGAGCGGCGTCCTGCGCGGGAAGATCTGCGTCATCGGCGCCGGCTGCGTCGTCGATCCCGAGGTGTTCCTGGCGGAGGTGGACGAGCTGACGTCGCGCGGCGTGTCGACCGACGTCGTGCACCTCTCTGGGGAGGCGCACCTGATCATGCCGTGGCACGTCGCGATCGACCAGGCAAGCGAGCGGCGCCTTGGCAAGCTCCAGATCGGGACCACAAGGCGCGGGATCGGTCCCTGCTACGCGGACAAGGCGGCGAGGCTCGGCATCCGCGTCCAAGACCTGCTCGAACCGAAGATCCTGCGGCAGAAGATCGAAGTCGCGCTCGCGGAGAAGAACGTCTGGCTCGAACGGGTCTATGGCGTTCCGCCACTCGACCTGGAGGAGATCGCTGCGCAACTCGAGTCGTTTGCACAACGAATTCGCCCGTACGTATCCGACACCTCGCTGCTCGTCGACCGGGCGCTGCACGAAGGGCGCGAGGTTCTAATGGAGGGTGCGCAGGGGACGCTCCTCGATCTCGACCACGGCACATATCCGTTCGTGACGTCTTCGAACACGGTCGCGGGCAACGCAGCGACGGGGATCGGGATCGGGCCCAACCGGATCGACCGGGTGATCGGCATCGCCAAGGCCTATGTGACCCGAGTCGGAGAAGGGCCGTTCCCGACGGAGATCGAAGGCCCCGATCAGGAGCGCGTGCGTGAGCTCGGCGGCGAGTTCGGGACGGTCACCGGGCGCGAACGCCGTTGTGGTTGGCTCGACCTCGTCGCGCTCCGCTATGCCGTGCGGCTGAACGGGATCACATCGCTCGCGCTCACGAAGCTCGACGTCCTCTCGCACTTCGCCGAGTTGCCTGTCTGCGTTGCCTACCGGCTTCGGGACGGCTCCGAGACGTTTGAGTTTCCGGCACATCAGAGCGACTTCCATCACTGCCGCCCGGTCTACAAAACGCTGCCGGGTTGGCAGGAGCCGCTGACGGACGAACTGCCCAAGGCAGCACGCGGGTATGTCGCGTTCGTCGAGGAGGCCCTCGGCGTCGAAATTTCGCTCGTCGGCACCGGCGCGGAGCGCGAGAGCGTCGTCGCGCTGCGCTAGAGGTCCGGTGTGGAATTCGGCCGTCGTCGGAGGGCGCTCCAGACCAAGCCGGGCAGTGCGGTCGTTCGCGGTGCGTAGCGGCGCTACGTGCCGCGGGCGAACGTGCTGATTCGGTGCCGTGTCTGGTGCGTCATCCGGCCCGGCCGAATTTCGCATCAGGCCTCAGTTAGATTCAGGCGCGTCCTTTTACCGCCCACGCCGTCGCGCTGAGCGTGAAGGCGCCGTCTGGATCGCCCAGTCGACGTCGGCACTCCTCACGCAACGCCACGCGGTGATCGGGTTCGAGCGACGAGGTGTACGCCCCAGCCGGACCGACACCGCCGGTGAACGGGTCCCAGTAGTCGTCGAAGTCCCGGTAGGAGGCCTCGACGACGAGCGCGTCGTTCTCCACCGCCTCGAGTCCCACTCGCAGCCAGAGCTCTCGCAGTACGTCCGGATCGTTGTAACGCATCGTGCGCGCCTCGTCGGGCGTCTCTGGATCGAGCGAAAGCGCAGCGTCCCAGAAGGTTCGCAGCATCGTCATCCCGCCGGAGTAGTCCCACGTGCAGGCCGCGACAATGCCGCCGGGGCGGACGACTCGCCGCATCTCGGCGATACCCGCATCCGCGTCGGACATGAAGTTCACGACGAGCTGCGCGAGCGCCGCATCGAAAGAGTCGGCAGGCCACGGCAGCGACTCCGCACCGCCGACCTGAACGTCCGCGCCGAGAACACGCTCTGCGTTGGCTGCGACAAAGGACTCGGACGGGTCGACGGCGGCGACGTGCTCCGGCCCGACCAGCTCAGCGAGCGGTTCGGTCAGCGAGCCCGGCCCGCAGCCGACGTCGAGCACGCGGTCGCCCCGTTGCACGCCCGCGAATGCGATCAGGCGTGGCGCGAGCAGGTCCGCGTTGCGTCCCATGAACACGTCGTAGGCTTCACGGCTGGTCTCGAAGGTCACGGCGTCTGAAGCCTAAGCTCGTAGAGCAGCCGCTGCTGTCCCTGGCGCGGCGCCTCGCCAGGCACCCCCACGAAACCGGCGGACTCGTACAAGTGGCGCGCCGCAACCATCCGTTCCGTCGTGTCGAGCCTGACGACCCGGGCGTGGTTCACGCGAGCCCAATCGAGCGCCGTTGCGAGCAATCGCTTCCCAACTCCGCTGCCCCGGCACGCTGAACGCAGGTACATCCGCTTGAGCTCGTAGGCGTCGTCACCGAGGTCTCGCAGCGCGACCGAGCCTGCGACGACGCCTCCGGCAAGCGCGATCCAGAGTGCGGCGTAAGTTCCGGCGGGATCGTCGAGATCGCGATCGAGCTCCGCATCGGGCTCGAAGCCGAACTCTCGCAACGTGTCGACGACGAGCGCGGCGAACCCCGCGGCGTGCTCCGGCTCGAACGGCACGATGTCGACCGCGAGACGCCCGGGTTCGGCATGGTCGTCGGCGTTCACGAGCTGCCGATTGTGTCTGGTTCTTCAAACCCGTCAAGCCTGGTCGCTAGAGTCCTCGTGTGAAGGTGCTTCTGGTCGGCTCGGGCGGGCGCGAGCACGCGCTCGCCTGGAAGCTCAGCCAGGCACCGGACCTCGCGGAGCTCCACGCCGCCCCCGGCAACCCCGGCATCGCCGCGCTCGGCCGCTGCCACCCGGTGCGGGCGGAGGACGGCGAGGGCCTCCTCACGCTGGCACGGTCACTGGAGGTGGACCTCGTGGTCGTCGGGCCCGAGGCGCCACTCGTCGACGGCGTTGCAGACGAACTACGCCACGCGGGAGTCCCCGTCTTCGGCCCGAGCTCCGGAGCGGCGCAGATCGAAGGCTCGAAATCGTTCGCAAAAGACGTCATGCGGGCGGCAGCGGTGCCGACTGCGGAGTCGCTGTCGATCGCGCAACCGCCGTGCGTGATCAAGGCGGACGGCCTGGCAGCAGGAAAGGGTGTGTTCGTCTGTCACGATCAGGCCCAGCTGGACGTCGCGTTGCGCGCGGCAGCATCGTTCGGCGGCTCGATCGTGATCGAGGAACTGCTCGAGGGTGAGGAGGTCTCCGTCTTCGCTCTTTGCGACGGGGCACGCGCACTGGCCCTCCCGGTCGTGCAGGACTTCAAGCGCGCCGAGGATGGAGACAATGGCCCCAACACGGGCGGAATGGGCTCGTACTCACCGGTGGCCGGCTTCGGCCCGGCCGAGATCGAGGAGGTACTGGACACGGTTCATCGCCCCGTGCTCGAGGAGCTCACCGCGCGCGGCGTTCCCTTCGTCGGCGTCCTCTTCGCAGGACTGATGCTCACCGACGACGGGCCACGCGTGCTCGAGTTCAACTGCCGTTTCGGCGACCCCGAGACTCAGTCGCTCCTCCCGCGGGTCAACGGCGACCTCCTCGGTGCGCTCGCACGCGCGGCGGCAGGCGATCTCTCCGGCGTCGACCTCGAGATCTCGGACGACGCGGCGGTCACGGTCGTTCTCACGGCCGGCGACTACCCGGCCGGCAACGACGTGGGGTCGCCGATCGACGGGATCGAAGACGCCGAACAGGCCGGCGCGCAGGTCTTCCATGCCGGCACGGCACTCAATGGGGACCGCCTGGTCACGAACGGCGGCAGAATCCTCAGCGTGACGTCCACCGGAATCAACGTCGCGGTCGCGCGGGAGCGCGCCTACGCGGCGTGTGAGCACATCTCGTTCGCGGGAATGCGGTATCGCAACGACATCGCCGCAATGGCGCATGCCTAGCCCGCTCGTCGGCATCGTCGTGGGCTCCGAGTCCGACCGGGCGCGCATGCAGGCGGCGATGGATGAGCTGGACACGCGAGGCATCACGCACGAGTTCGAGGTCCGCTCGGCGCACCGGCAGCCGGACTCGGTCGCCGAGTATGGACGCACCGCGCGCGAGCGCGGGTTGCGCGTCCTGATCGCAGGCGCCGGGCTGGCCGCAGCACTGCCAGGGGTGCTCGCAGCCCACACCGACTTGCCCGTGATCGGCGTACCGCTGCGTTCATCGCTGAGCGTGCTGGACGGGCTCGATGCACTGCTTTCGATCGTCCAAATGCCGCCCGGCGTACCGGTGGCCTGCGTCGGAGTCGACAACGCGAAGAACGCGGCCGTCCTGGCCGCCCGGATTCTCGGACCGACCGTCTCTCTAGAATCGACCCAGTGATCGCGCGCTACTCCCGCCCGGCGATGACCGGGATCTGGTCGGAGGAGAGCAAATTTGCGCGGTGGCTCGAGGTCGAGCTGGCTGCGCTCGAGGGCTGGGCGGAGACGGGTGCGATCCCCATCGAGGACGTCGCGAAGACTCGCGCACAGGCCAGCGCGCCTTCACCGGAGCGCGTCGCCGAGATCGAAAGCGTCACCGACCACGACACGGCTGCGTTCGTGGACGCCGTTGCGGAGCAGCTGGGCCCCGAGGGACGCTGGTTCCACTACGGGCTCACGTCGTCCGACGTCGTGGACACGGCGCTGTCGCTGCAGATTCAGGATGCCGGGCGTCTGATCCTCGAAGGGATCGACCGCGCGCTCGCGGCAGTCGTCGCCCGAGCTGAGGAGCACCGGCACACCATTTGCATCGGCCGCTCGCATGGCGTTCACGCGGAGCCGACCACGTTCGGCTGGAAGCTGGCCGGCTGGGCGTTCGAGCTCGACCGCGCGCGGGGCCGGGTCGCGCGGGCTCTCGAGACGAATCGCGTCGGGCAACTCTCCGGAACGGTGGGCACGTACGCGCAGGTCGATCCCGAGGTCGAGCGCATTGCCTGCGAACGGTTGGGACTGGAGCCCGACCCGGTCACGACCCAGGTGATCGCCCGCGATCGGCATGCCGAACTGCTCTCGGCGCTCGCGCTGGCAGCCACGTCGCTCGAGCGCTTCGCCACCGAGATCCGTCATCTCGCCCGCACCGAAGTTCGCGAGGTCGAAGAGCCGTTCGGCAAAGGGATGAAGGGGTCCTCGGCGATGCCGCACAAGCGAAACCCGAAGGTGGCCGAACGCATCTGCGGACTCGCACGTGTCGTGCGTGCAAACGCGCTCGTGGGTCTCGAGAACGTCCCGCTCTGGCACGAGCGCGACATCTCGCAGTCTTCAGCAGAGCGCATCGTCATTCCCGACTCGTTTCTCGCGCTCGACTACATGCTCGACCGCTTCGCTTGGATCGTCGACGGCCTCGTCGTCTATCCCGAGCGGATGCGCCGGAACCTCGAGTCGAGTCACGGACTCGTCTTCAGCCATCGGCTTCTGCTGGCGCTCGTCGATGCGGGCCTCGCGCGCGACGATGCGTACCGGCTTGTCCAGCGCCATGCGATGCGCGCCTGGGAAGAGGAGACGGACTTGGCCGGACTGGTCCGCAGCGACCCCGAAATCGCCGGGCGCGTGGATCTCGAGGTTGTCTTCGACCTGGACGCGACCGTCCGGCACGTCGACACTGTCTTCGACCGCTTGCACGCCCTCGTCCAGAAGGAGGTACCAGTTCATGCCTGAGGCCGCGCTCCACGTGGGCAGCGGGAAGGTTCGCGAGCTCTACGCCCTCGACGAGGAGCGGTTGCTGCTTCTCGCCAGTGACCGCATCTCGACCTTCGACGTCGTGCTGCCGACCGACATCCCCGACAAAGGTCGCGTCCTCACCGGCCTGTCCGGCTTCTGGTTCGCGCGCACGCGAGAGATCTGTGCGAGCCACCTGCTCGCTCTCCGCTCGGACGGCCGCTCCACCGAGTGCCGGCGGCTCGAGATGCTGCCGATCGAGTGCGTCGTGCGCGGCTACCTCGCAGGATCCGGCTGGAAGGACTACACGGCAACCGGTGCGGTCTGCGGTCACGCGCTGCCTGCCGGGCTCGTGGAGTCCGCAGAGCTGCCGGAACCGATCTTCACGCCGGCGACAAAGGCCACGACGGGCCATGACGAGAACATCGACCGCGAACAAGCTGCAGAGCTGGTCGGGGCCGACATGCTCGCGGAGGTCGAGCGCGTCGCGATCGCCCTCTACCGGCACGCCGCGCAACACGCAGGTCAGCGCGGAATCCTGATTGCCGACACGAAGTTCGAGTTCGGCCTGGACGAGGGCGGACTGCTCGTCCTCGGCGACGAGGCTTTGACACCTGACTCGTCGCGCTTCTGGCCCGCCGACGAATACACGCCCGGCGGCTCGCAGCCCTCGTTCGACAAGCAGTTCGTCCGTGATTACTGCGAGACGCTTGGGTGGGACAAGACGCCGCCTGGCCCGGAGCTTCCCGACGGTGTCGTCGCAGGCACTCGGACACGCTACGTGGAAGCGTTCGAGCGGCTGACCGGCATCGGCTTCGACGCTTACCTCGCAGATCCCGAAGTGGTGCTGCGATGAGGGCGACGGTCCTCGTTCGACCAAAGCACGGCATCCTGGATCCGCAAGGACAGGCGGTCGAGTCGTCGTTGCGCCAGCTCGGCTTTGCGGTCGGCGAGGCGCGCGTGGGCCGCGTGGTCGATCTGGAGGTGAAGTCGAATGATCCTGCGGGTGCCCGCGCGGAAGTGGAACGTATGTGCGAGCAGCTGCTCGCCAACCCCCTGATCGAGAGCTACGAGATCGAAGTTCGCGGAGACTCCGGGTGACTAGCCCGCAGCCGCGCATCGGCGTGCTCCGCTTCCCGGGCGCGTGCGACGATCGCGACGCGCTCTGGGCACTGTCCGCACTGGATGCGGAGGCGCTGTTCGTGTGGCACACCGAGACCGAGCTGCCCGACCTCGACGCGGTCGTTCTACCGGGCGGCTTCTCCTACGGCGACTACCTGCGCTGCGGCGCGATCGCGCGGTTCGCGCCCGCGATGGAGGCGGTTGCCGCGTTCGCCGCCGAGGGCGGGCTCGTGCTCGGGATCTGCAACGGCTTCCAGATCCTCTGCGAGGCCGGCCTCTTGCCGGGCGTGCTCCGGCGGAACGATTCGCTCTCCTTCGTGTGCCGCGACGTGCCGCTCATCGTCGAACGGACGGACACTCGGTTTACCTCACGTTGTGCCGACGGGGAACGGCTCACGATCCCGGTGAAACACGGCGAAGGCTGCTGGTTCGCCGACGACGCCCTCTACGACGAGCTCGAGGCGAGCCGCCAGATCGTGCTTCGCTACGCAGAACCGGTGAACGGTTCTCGGAATGACGTTGCGGGCGTCGTCAACGACCGCGGGAACGTGATGGGCCTGATGCCGCATCCCGAGCACGCCGTAGATCCGCTGCTCGGCTCGGCGGACGGCGCCCTCATCCTGTCCTCGCTCGTCGAGGCCGCTCGCGACCGGGCACTGGCGAGCGTCTAGACACCACCTCCATAACCGAACGCCTGGGCAAGCTCCGGGTGTTCGGGGAGCGCCGCGCGCAGCCGCTCGAGGTCGTTCAACCGCAAGGTAACGGGCCCGCGTCGCGTAACGCCGCCGGTCGTGTACGCGAAGCGCACGTACCGCTCGCCCTTCTCGGTCTCGAGGAGCTGCACCACCGAAGCGAACCGCTTCTCGCCGACGCGCTGCGGGAGCGTCAGCTGCTCGACGGTGCGCGCCGGGCCCCACGGTGTTGCCGTCGTCTTCTTGGTCTTCGCTGCCGTCCTCGCCATGAAGGCAACCTAGCCGCCGATCCGTCACGCGCGTGCGACGCGTGTGTGTCGGAAGTGTCCAGCTCGCTTGCCATGCGGAAGGTCGTGGGTTCGAGTCGCATCATCCGCTTCATCAACCCGACGTCTCGCCATTGAACAGTGCCTGAGCGCGATCCCAGCAGTGGCGCGCAACGATTCGCCCCGTGGCGCGCGCGTCGAGATCTCCCTGCTCGAAATGGATGCCGCCGTAGCGGCGTGAAATGCCGGCCTGGTCGGCTGCCTCCTGGAACGTCGCCCAGCTGAGCGTAAGATCGCGCGCCGGCGTGATGCCCGGCTCGACCTTTGAGCTGCCGGCCGGAATCGTCACCGACGCTCCGAAGTCCTCCTTGCGCGTGAAGAGCCGCAGGATCTCCGCGCCCGCGGCGCTGAAGTTGCTGTGGCCGGAGGAATACTCCGGGAACGGCGGCGTCGGGAATGTCGTCGGCTGGTAGGGGAACCAGTCCTCGCCACGGATCGTCTGCGCTCCGCGACCCGGCCCGGCCCACGCTCGCACCCGCTGACCTTGGAACAGGTAGCGGATCGCGGTGACCGGCCGCACCGAGTCGAACGTGCGCTTGTTGTCCCAGGCGCAGATGCCGGCGTCGGCAATTGTATTCGTGAGCGCGAAGAAGAGCTTGACGTCCAGATCGAGGCCGTGCTCGTTCTGCTCGTGATGGTCCCGCCGCGAGACGGCTTGTGCAAAGAGATCCCAGTGGCCGGGCGGCAGCTCGGAGTGAGGACCGTCCGCCCAGTACTCGGCGATCACCTTCTGCTCGTCGGCGAGCGCGGCGCTGACGTCGAGTAGCTCCTGCGCCTGGGCGACGTACTCCGCTGACCCGAACAGCGCGGGACCGGTGGGCGAGCGCAGCGCGGAGTCCGATGGGAGGGCGAACGGCGACACGCGGTTCCAGTGCGGGCCGACGAACGCGGGTGTGACGAGAACGCCGCTCGCGTCGACGTAGCGCAACGGCTGCCACGCGTTCGGGTCGTGCACCGTGGCACGGTCGAACGGCGCCCGCAGATCCATGGGGGCGTTGCGTGGCGCAAATCCTGTGTAGTCGGAGTACGCCACGCCCGACGTGCCTCCGGGCTCGTCGCCGAGCTGGTTCGCGCCGTCGTGGTGGCGAACGTCGAGCACGGCCTGCGCGCAGCGGTTCCCAATTCCGGTCGGCGTCGTCGGGTCGGTGGAACGATCGGCGGGGTCGTAGCCGAGCGCGGCCATCAGCGGATCGAAGACCGTTGCCTTGTCGCCCGGGAACAGATCGACGGCCGCGCGGTACGCCGCGAAGCTGATCGCCCGCTGCTTGTTCGCCGGAGTCCGCTCGGCGGGTGGCCGTTTGAACGCGCGGCCGAACTGTGTGCCGGCGGCGGCACGGTCGTACGCGGCCCAGGCGTCGTAGATGCACGTGTGAACGATCGAGAGCGCGCGGGCGACCATCGGCGGCCCGAGCCTCGAGTCGCGGACGCCCTGCACGGCGGCGGCGTTCCACCGGAGGACGACGCCGTCCGCCGCGCGCTTCAGCGGCACCCGCGCGGCGAACGAGTCCGCCCGCGCGAGCGAAGGAAAGAGGAGAGCGGCGCCGCCCGCACCGGCGAGCTGGACGAGTCGCCTCCGCGATAGCCGCTGGCCCTCCCCGGTCACGGCCGCCGATCTTGGGTCGTCATCGCCGCACCTCTAGGAAGTCAAAGCCGAGACGGTGAGGGGCGGTCGAGGCCGCCCCTCACAATCGCCACTCTTCTATTGACGAACGTGGAAGATCGTTCGGTTCTCGTTCAAGGTGCTCGACGGAGACTGGACCGCGTTGTACGTCTTGAAGCCCTTTGTCGCCGCGATGCCCTCGAAGATTCCGTCCGGTGCTCCACCTCCGTGACAGCCGATCCACAGGACACCCTGGCTACCGTCCGAGTACGCGATCCTCAGAACCGCATTGCCGTTGGCTCTTTCGGTCGTATCGCCGATGTTGTCGATCAAGCCCGGGCTCTGGAAATTGGCGAACTCGAAATCGACCAGCTCCTTGGCCGCGTAGGTTCCGCTTCCGGTCGACGCGCCGGCTGCATTGAAGGTCTCCCAGGTACCACCTCCGGTCACGGCGTTCGACCCGCCGCCGTTTCCTGAGGGATCGACGAACGTGCCGGACCCCGTGAGCTTGATCTTGGTGTTGTCAGGCGCTTTGGCGGATGCAACACCGCCGGGGTTGACGGTCGTGGTGGCGGCGGGGTTGTCCACCGTGATGATGTCCCACCGAGCGTGGCTGGCTCCGCCGGCTGCGGCCGGGGCGAAAGCCACGAGGAGCGCCACCATGGTGCCCAGCGCCAACAGTGCGCCGAACCCCCAGGTTCGTGTTGAGATTCGCATGCTGTCTCCTTCCTAGTGGACGCTGATCTGGCCGGTCATCACGTGCTCGAGCGGGAACGTGAAGACGGGACCGAAAGGACTGCCGATGACCGTCAGGAGGAGCGATCCCACCAGGGGGCCGCCCTCGTGAATCTTGACTTCGAATCCGATCGTGGACTTCTCGTTGTCCACGTGGAGCGTTGCCGTGCCGCTGAATTTCGCCGTGCCGGTCGCGACATTGACGGTGCCGCTTGTAACCGTGCCCTCGACCGCCATCAGGTGAAGCGCGCCGAACGCGGCGTTGCCCGCCATGTTGCACTCGAAGTGCCCGCGGGCGGACGTGCCGTAGACGACACCGAAGCCGAAGTGTGATCCGGAGTTGACGCCGTCGAACGTGCCGTTGCCGCCGCCGTTGGCGATCGCAGCCGGGCCGGCGGTGACCGAGGCTGGCACAAAAGCGCCGAACGCAGCGAGCACGCAGAGCGCGATCAGGAAACGCTTCATCCGTCCTCCTCTCCCCAGGGAGTTCGGAACGGGAGCCTAACAGACCAAACCCCGGTGAGTCTCAAAGTGCAACCCGAGGAGCTAGGCGGCGGGCGCGATTCGGAACCTTCCATGGAGGCGAAGGCGGGACTGGCCTTGCTTTGGGCTGAACGGACTGCTCGTCCTCGTCGCCCTCGCGGCCCTTCACTCGGATCACTCGAGGAGCTCAGCTCCGCGCCGCCCCTCTTGTCAAATCGCCTCGAAGACCACCCACGCGCGATGAACCGGGCGTGGTGGTCGCGCATGAGACCGGGAACGGTCTACGCGCGTTCGATTAGCTCAACTCTGTACTGATCCGGGTCTCTGACAAAACAGAGCCGCGAACCACCTTCGCGAACGCGGTACGGCTCGCGTTCGGCCTCGATCCCCTGCTCCGTCAGGCGCGAGAGCGTTTCGTCGAGATCGTCCACGGCGATCGCGATGTGCCCATACGCATCGCCCATGTCGTACGCGCGTCCGTCGTGGTTGAACGTCAGTTCCAGGACGTTCTCGCTGTCGCCCATCGAGAAGAAGTAGTTCGTGGCCTCGCGTTCGCCGTCGCGGACGATGTCCATCTCACGGCTGAAGACGA
>DASWGR010000081.1:0-12385 GCA_036393535.1 Gaiellaceae bacterium
GCTTCATCAGCCCGATGCCGTCGCAATCGAGGAGTCGTTCGTCGGCGTCGACGCCCGCACCGCACTCTCCGTCGGGCAGGCGCGCGGGGCCATCATGGTCGCGGCCGCCAACGCCGGGGTCGGGTGCGCTGAGTATTCGCCGGCCCGTGTGAAGCAGGTCGTCTGCGGCTACGGCCGCGCCGAGAAGCAGCAGATGCAGAGGATGGTGAAGGTGATCCTGGGGCTCCAGGTCGAGCCGGCAACATCGCATGCCGCCGACGCGCTTGCGGTCGCGATCTGCCACGCGCTTGCGCCACCGCTGCTGCTGAGGATCGCGGCGGGATGATCGCGCGCCTCCGGGGCCGTCCCGTGGCGAACACGCCGGACGGGCTCGTACTCGACGTCGGCGGCGTCGGGTATCTCGTTGCCGCGACGCCCTCTGCCGTTCGAGCGGCAGACGGGGCCGCGGAGGCGTCGCTGCACACGTATCTGCACGTCCGCGAGGACGCGCTGCAGCTGTATGGGTTCGCCGAGGCTGCCGAACGCGAGCTCTTCCTGCAGCTGCTGTCGGTCAACGGGATCGGCCCCAAAGTGGCGCTGGCGATCGTCTCCGGCTCGCCGGCGGCCGATTTGCGGCGCGCGATCGTGCTCGGAGACTCGGCGCGGTTCCGGGCCATCCCCGGCATTGGCAAGAAGACGGCCGAGCGCATCGTGCTCGAGCTGAAGGAGAAGATGGGCGAGGCTCCGGTGCCGATCTCCTCGGCTGGTGGGACGCAGCCGCATCTCGTGGCGCGAGACGCCCTGGTCGAGCTCGGCTACTCGCTGGGGGAGGCCGAAATGGCGCTCGCGAGAGTCGATCCGGAGCTGCCGCCGGAGGAACGGGTCCGCGAAGCGCTAAAGGCGGCCTAGTTGTCCACCCAATTCCTAGTCCCGGCTGTCATGCCCGAGGAGGACGACCTCGAGCAATCGCTGCGCCCGCGCCGCCTGACCGAGTTCGTCGGCCAGGAGCGGATCAAGGAGCAGCTCGCGATCGCGCTCGATGCCGCGAAGGGGCGGAACGAGGCGCTCGACCACGTGCTCCTCGTAGGCCCACCCGGTCTTGGCAAGACGAGCCTTGCGTACATCGTCCGCGAGGAGCTCGGGGTCGGCATTCGCTGCATTGCCGGCCCCGCACTCGAGCGCAAGGGCGACATGGCCGCGATCCTCACCGGCCTCGAGCGGCACGACGTCCTGTTCGTGGACGAGATTCACCGCCTCAACCGCGCGATCGAGGAGATCCTCTATCCGGCGCTCGAGGACTTCCGACTCGACATTGTCGTCGGCCAGGGCGCCGCAGCGCGCACGCTCACGCTCGACCTCCCGCCGTTCACGCTGGTCGGCGCGACGACGAGAACAGGGCTCTTGACGACACCGCTGCGCGACCGCTTCGGCATGACCTTCCGGCTGGAGTACTACGAGCCGCAGGAGCTCGGGACGATCGTGCGCCGGTCGGCGCGGATCCTCGACGTCGAGATCGCGGAGGACGCAGCCGACGAGATCGCACGCCGCTCTCGCGGAACGCCACGCATCGCGAACCGGATCCTCAGGCGCGTTCGCGACGTGGCGCAGGTGAAGCACGACGGCAAGATCACGAACGAGGTCGCGCGTGAGGCGCTCAATCTGCTCGAAGTCGACGGCGACGGGCTGGAGCGTATCGACCGGGCGTTGATGGAGGCGATCCTCGTCAAGTTCGGCGGCGGACCGGTGGGGCTGTCCACACTCGCCGTCGCCCTCGGGGAGGAGCAGGACACGATCGAAGACGTCTATGAGCCGTACCTCCTCCAGCTCGGCTTCCTGCAGCGCACGCCACGCGGCCGCATCATCACGGAGCTCGGCCGCGAGCGCTTCGGGGTCACCGGCAAAGACACGAAGCTCTTTTGAGCCCGGATGTCTGGGTGCCGGGGGCAGCCGAGCCGTCTCTCGACGACTTCGTGAAGAACGTCCACCGGCAGATCGAGCGCTACACCGCGACGCACACGGCGGAGCGAACCCACGTGGAAGTGGAGTTGGGGGCCGGGGAACGGCTGACACTGCTGTCTCTCTCGGGTCAGCCGGGCTACGGCTTCCTCACCCTGTCGGTCGACACTGCCAACGGCGAGGCGGAGGACCACATCGTCCCGATCGGGGCGATCAGACGCATCGCTCTCGGACCAGCGGACGAAGCCCGCCGCCCGGGATTCGCCCTTCCGAAAGAGGTAGGGCCGGAACCCGCCGCATAGGCTCCGACCCTTGGAAATGTCCGCCCCGGCCACAGTTTCGTCGGGGCTGGTTCTGCCGCAGAACAGAACCGGTGAGGACAGGTGGTACACGTGGAGCATGGATCACCCACCCTGGTTGATTCCTCCCCCTTTGGATGGTTCATTCGGGTACTTCACTTTCACCCTGCCGGGGGAGTGCAGAACCGCCTTTCGGCCGCATTCTGAGTCTCAGGAGGATCGTGAGGGGCCGCAGCTCACATCCTCCAACTGGCGGTCGCAGGGTTCGCCCTGCGACCGCCCCTATCTAGGCGTGTCCAGTGCCAGGCAGAGGACGGCGCCGTAACGCCCACGTCCGCCGTACGGCGGCGAGCAGGTGGGGTGCGAACACCAGTGCCATGACGTCGAACCAGACGTAGCCGGCTGCGACACCGCTCGGCGGATTGCCGTCGGGAATGCCGAGGCCCGGGAGCTCTTCTGCCCACCGCCAGGTGCCGATCGCCGTCCCATACAGCTCGAGGGCCGCGACTACGAGGAAGACGCCCGCGTAGGCGGCACGTGCCCGCGAGCGCCAGAGGAAGACGAGCAGCAGGGGAATGCAGAGCGCACCCGCGGCGTCCAGTCGTGGCAGCACCGTCAATCCGAGCACGCCCCAGACCGAGACGGCCGCGGCCGCGAAGACGACCAGGGCGCGCGAGTGACGCCGAAGCGCTTCGCTCAACGCCAGGCCGGCCATGAACACGAGCCCATGAGCCGGCGGAACGAAGGTCGGCAGATTGTGCAACCGGTACGAATAAACGCCCCAGAGAATCGAGCCCGTCAGCTCCGCCAGCGTTGCCGCGCAGATGACCACGGCGACCTGCGCACGACGTTCCGCCGGCAGCGGTCGCGCCGCGACGAGGAGCACGAGCCAGGTGAGGCCGCCCAGTGCGAGCTGGCCGGGCAGCTCGACCTGAGTGTCCACGGCCAGCAGCGCCGCCAGGTACGCGGCGATGACTCCTGCGCGGATCAACGCCTGAACTGCAGCTCGTGCCAGGAGGGCACGGGCGCCAACTCGAGCAGCGCACGGTCGCCGTTCGGATCTCTATAGCCGAAGTCAGCGACCTCCTCGTCCCAGGCGACCTCGAGCAGTCCCTCTTTCACGCGATGGTCGAGCCACGCGCCGCGGAAGACGAGCTTCTTGAGCCAGTAGACGAGCGACTCCCCGCCGACGAGCGACACGCGCTCCCAGTGCCGGACGAGATATCTCCCGAGCCCGCTGCGAGGCTCGTCGATCCAGTCCCGCTCGACGAGCTCGACGAGGTCGGAGATCTCGTCATCGTCGAGCTCGTTGTCTCCGACGAGCCCGAGCCTCACTGCGGCGGCCGTGACGCGCTGCTGGAAGTCGGAGGAGTTGAAGCCGAAGCGGTGCTCGTGGAACTCGACGACATAGTCGTCGCCGGAGACGTAGTTCGCCTCTGTCACGAGCCGAGCATACCGCCGCGCTAGGTTTGCCTTGTGAGCGCTCGCCTCGTCGCTGCATCCGCCGCCGTGACGGGGATCGTGGTCGTCACGGTCTGGCTCACCGATCTCTCATTCGGGCGTGCCGCTCTGCTCGCCCCGGTGCTCGTGATCGGCCTCGCTGCGGTCGCAGGGCTCTTCGTCTTCTGGGGCCGGGTGGGCTGGGAGTCGCTCAAGCAGGCGCGCCATCCCCGGCTGCTGGTGGCGGCAGCGGTCGCGTTCGTCCTGTTGCTCGTGGGCCTGACGCTGCTCGGCGTCCAGCTCCCCCGCGAATAGCGCATTCGAGTCCGGCGCCGGCTTCGCCGGCGCCATGATGACTCGAATGCGACGCCGCTAACGGGAGTCGAAGGTGGCCGCACCGGGCAAAGCCCGGCGCGGCGCGGCGATCGCATTGGAGAGGAGGTCGTTCAGCGCTGATCTCAGACGCTCGAGATCACCGACGACGGACGGATTAGCCCCTGATTAGGACGGGGGTTGACCGTACTGAAAGACGCCGGTTGGCTCGGTGTCGGGAAATCCCTCGAACTGCGACGGTGACGACATGACCGATACGACACTCACAGAGCTTCATCACCGCTCGGCGGACGGCATCGAAGTCTCGCTCCTGTGGAGCCGCTTCACGAACGCGCTGACGGTTGCCGTTGAGGACAGCCGCTCCGGCGTGAGCTTCGAAGTTCCGGCTCCGGCGGAGAAGGCACTCGACGTCTTCGAGCATCCGTTCGCGTACGCCTAGCGCATTCGAGTCCGGCGCCGGCTGCGCCGGCGCCATGATGACTCGAATGCGACGGTGCCTAGGGTTGCCGCCCCGGGGAGGTGAGCCATGGACTTTGGGCCGCACGTGTGTTTGTATCGTCAGTAACAATCCGAAGCAGGCCCGTCCCCCAAGCGCAGCGAGGAGTGTCGACATGAACCGCAAGGTTTTGGCTGTCGCCGCGATTGGCATCTTCGCGGCCCTGTCGCTCGGATCACCGCTGGGCGCGACCCCGGCGGGCAAGAAGCTGATCAGGATCGACTCGCGCGTGCTCGGGATTCAGGGAGGGAGCGGAAAGTTCTTCCTCGCCCTGGGGACGGGCGGCGACCTCGGGAAGGTGGCTTTCACGCGATCCTTCCGACCCGCGGGGGAAGTCGAAGCGACGGCCCCCGACGGTCAGCGATACGTCATTGCGACGGAGACGGATACGTTGAAGGGAAGGAACGGGACACTCGTGATCCGCGGCGTAGGGCCGGCCTACAGTCTGGGCATCGGCGACTACGAGGTGTGGAAGGGCACGTGGTCGATCGTGAGTGGGACCGGCGACTACTCCGGAATGAGAGGGGGCGGCCGATATTTCGGCATCGCTGTTCAGACCAACCCGCCCGCAGTCACTAAGAGATACACGGGCTTTGTCCAGTCTTAGACCCGACGGAAGGGAATCGGCCTGTTTGAAGGGTGCGACGATCTAGTTCCGCCCGCCCGCCTCTAGCCACGCGGCGACATTGACCGCTGCCCCGGCGTTCCGGGCGAAGACAAGATCGTCCGGATCCGCGCCTACGTAAGTGCCGAGCGCGGCACCCGGCTGGCGAGAAACAGCACCGGCTCGCGCTCCAGCTCGAGCTGCCACTCCTGGTAGCGCTCGAAGACGGCGCGCGCCGTCGCCCCGAACGAGCCATGGTTCAGAAACGTCACACTCGGGTCGAGGAGGAATTCGTCCCGCAGGCGGGTGCCGTCCGACACCATTCGTACGGTAGTCGTGTATGTCTGAGGGCATCTGGACGATCCGTCCGTGCCCGCACCGGCAGGCGAGCGGCCTCGCAAAGGAGCTCGGCCTCAGCGAGATCACGGCAAGCGTGCTCGTCCGGCGCGGCTACGGCGACCCCGACGTGGCGCGGGCCTTCCTGGCCGGCGAACAGCCCCTGCACGATCCCTTCTTGCTTCGTGACATGGACCAGGCGGTGCAGCAGATTCGAACGGCGATCGCCGCGGGCAAGCGCATCTGTGTCCACGGTGACTACGACGTCGACGGGATCTGCGCCACCGTGCTCGCCGTGCTCGTGCTGCGCGAGCTCGGCGCGGAGGTCGAGTGGCACCTGCCGAGTCGCTTCGACGAGGGCTATGGCGTCAGCGGCCAAACGCTGGAGCGGCTCGCGGAGGAGGGTTGCGGGCTCGTCCTGACGGTCGACTGCGGCATCACAGCGGTCGACGAAGTCCGGCGCGCACATGAGCTCGGGCTCGACGTCATCGTCACGGACCACCATCGTCCGGGCAACGAGCTGCCGGACTGTCCGATCGTCGCGACTCGTCCTTCCGACTACCCGTTCCAGGACCTGTGTGGGACCGGCGTCGTCTACAAGCTCGGCCAGGCGCTGCTGGGTGCGGAGTCCGAAGTGCTCCGCCGGCATCTCGATCTCGTGGCGCTCGCGACGGTCGCGGACGTCGTCCCGCTCGTCGGTGAGAACCGATCGCTTGCAATCGCCGGGCTGCGCACGCTCGCACGAACGCAGAAGCTTGGGCTGCGCGCACTGATGAAGTCCGCGGGCGTCGATCCGGCCGCCGTCGACGCGGGCAAGGTCGGCTTTCGGCTCGCGCCGCGGATCAATGCCGCAGGCCGGCTCGGGGATCCGCGCGCGGCGCTCGAGTTGCTGCTGACCGAGGAGGCTGACGAGGCACGCCGCCTTGCGGACCGGCTGGAGGAGCTGAACCGCGACCGGCAGGCTGTCGAGGACAAGATCCTGCGGGCAGCGATCGCACAGGTCGAGGAATGGCCCGAAGCGAAGCGTCGCCGCTCCGCCTACGTCGTGTGGGGCGAAGACTGGCACGAGGGCGTGATCGGCATCGTCGCCTCGCGCCTCGTCGAGCGCTATCACCGGCCTGTCGTCCTCATCGCGGGGACCGACGGGCTCTGGAAGGGCTCGGGGCGCTCGATTCCGTCATTCGACCTCCACGGCGCGCTCGGTGCGTGCTCGACTTTCCTCGAGCGGTTTGGTGGTCATCGTGCGGCCGCGGGCCTTTCGATCACGCCCGAGCGCGTCGAGCCGTTCGCCGAGGCTTTCGCGGCTCGAGCGGAAGGGCTGCTCGGACCGGAAGACCTCGTCCCGGCGACCGTCGTCGACGCCGTGCTGCCGCGCGGTGCGAAGCTCACGCTCGAGCTCTGTGAAGAGCTGCGCGCTCTTGCGCCGTTCGGTCTGGCCAATCCCGACGTCACGCTGCTCGCTCCTGGCTGCGAGCTCGGCGAGCTGGCCACGGTCGGCGACGGCAAGCATCTCCGCTTCCGCGTACACCGGGACGGCAGCGATGCGGGCGGCGCGATCGCTTTCGGCCAGGGAACCAAGCTCGACCGCTACCGACGTGCGGGACATTACGACGTCGCCTTCCGCCTGCAGGAGAACCACTGGAACGGGACGGTGTCGCCACAGCTTGTCGTTCGTCGTGTCTTCGACGCCGACGACCGCTTCGACGAGGTCTACACGTGGCTGCGTGCGCAGTGGCAGGCGCAGCCGCGTGAAGCGCAGGCTCAGGCGATCTTCGACGAGCTCGAGGTCGAGGAGGGAGGGCCGAAGCGCCATCCGCTCGAGTCCGAGACGTTTCGCGCGCTTCTCGAACAGCCGGCGCTGCTTCGCGCGGCGTGATCATCCGGCCGGAGACAGCGGCCGAACACGACGCAATTCGAAAGCTCAACGACGAAGCGTTCGGCGAGCCGATCGAGGCGAAGATCGTCGACGCCATCCGCGCATCGGACCGGTTTCTGCCGGATCTGTCCCTCGTGGCCGTGTCCGAGGGTCAGACCCTGGGACACGTCATCTCGAGCTATGTCGATGTGGAACCAGGCGCGCGCCGCGTCCTGCAGGTCGGGCCGCTGGCGGTTCTCCCCGCGCATCAGCGGCGCGGTATCGGCAGCGCGCTGATGGAGGAGACGATCCGGATCGCTGACGCTCGCGGTCAGCCGCTGCTGCTGATCGAGGGCAACCCGAAGTACTACGAGCGCTTCGGCTTTACCCGCGCAGACGCCGTCGGCGTCGAGCCACCCCCGGAGGCGCACGAGCCGCAGTACTTCATGATCCGGCCGCTCGCGAGCTATGACCCGGCGTTCCACGGCCGCGCCATCTATCCGCCCGAGACGTTCGGGATCGCGTACTAGCGCGTACTAGCGGGCGGTGCCGACCGAGGCCCGGCGGACCCGCTGGGGTCGCTGCGGGCTTGGCCCGGCGAGAGAGTTGAGCGCAAGGAGGAGCCGTGCTGCGCGCACGGCGGCGCGGCGTTCTTTTCGGTGTCTGTACCAGTGCATGGACGACTCACCTTCAGCATCGGAACCCCGGTTCCTGCCCTTGAGACACGCCCCTTGAACGGGGGAAGGGAGCCAGATACCCCCGGAGTACACTGAGGGTATGGCTGTCATTGAGGCTCACGAAAAGCATCAGGAGCTCATCGATGAGCTGATTGCGGCGGTCTCCGCCTACAACTCGGAGGTCGACCGCGACCTGATCCGGCGGGCCTTCCTCTTCGCCGCCAACGCCCACGAAGGCCAGCAGCGCCGCTCAGGCGAGGACTTCGTGCTCCACCCCTGGGGTGCGGCCAAGATCTGCGCCCAGCTCCGCCTCGACGACGAGACCATCGCCGCGGCACTCCTCCACGACGTCGTCGAGGACACCGATGTCGAGCTGGACGGTGTCCGCACCGAGTTCGGCGACGAGGTCGCGAAGCTCGTCGAGGGCGTCACGAAGCTGACACGCGTTCAGTTCCAGAGCCGCGAGCAGGCGGAGGCCGAGAACTACCGCAAGCTGATCATGGCGATGGCCGAGGACGCGCGGGTGATCCTGATCAAGTTGGCAGACCGCCTTCACAACCTGCGCGAGATCGAATACCTCGGCAAGCAGAAGCAGGTGCAGAAGGCAAAGGAGACGCTCGAGGTCTATGCGCCGCTCGCGCACCGCCTCGGCATCCACGCCCTGAAGTGGGAGCTGGAGGATCTCGCCTTCGAGACGCTCCACCCGCGGAAGTACGAGGAGATCAAGGCGATGGTCGCCGAGCGCCGCGCCGACCGCGAGGGGCACGTCTCGGAAGCGGCGCGCATCCTTCAGCTCGAGCTCGACAAGGTCGACATTCCCACCGACATCTCGTCGCGCGCGAAGCACTTCTACTCCATCTACGACAAGATGGCGAAGAAGGGCCGGGAGTTCAACGAGATCTACGACCTGACGGCGATGCGTGTAACCGTGGAGCGCTCCGGCGACGAAGGAACGCGCGACTGCTACGGCGCTCTCGGCCTGATCCATTCCCTGTGGAGGCCGATGCCCGGTCGCTTCAAGGACTACATTGCCATGCCGAAGTTCAACGGCTACCGGTCGCTGCACACGACGGTGATCGGACCCGAAGGGCGGCCGCTCGAGATTCAGGTGCGGACGCGCGAGATGCACCGAGAGGCGGAGCTCGGCATCGCTGCGCACTGGCTGTATAAGCGCGGCAAGCGATCACGCGACGACGAATGGCAGCGCTGGGTCAATCAGCTGTTGGACTCCCAGGCGGAGGAGACGGATCCGCGCGAGTTCATGAAGTCCTTCCGCATGGACGTGTTCGACGAGGAGGTCTACGTGTTCACGCCGAAGGGCGAGGTGAAGAACTTGCCGGCCGGTGCGACCCCGATCGACTTCGCTTACGCCGTTCACACGGACGTCGGCCACCGCACAGTCGGCGCGAAGATCAACGGCCGCATCGTCCCGCTGCACTACCGGTTGAAGAACGGCGATTTCGTCGAGATCCTCACCTCCAAGGCGGGGCGCGGCCCGTCGCGCGACTGGATGACCCTCGCCGCGTCGTCGCGCGCGCGAAACAAGATCCGGCAGTGGTTCTCGCGCGAGACGCGCGAAGACCAGGAGCACAAGGGCCGTGAGGCGCTCGAGCAGTCGCTGAAGGCCGCAAAGCTGCCGTACCGCAAGCTGGCCGGCTCAGCAGTGCTCGCGGAGGTCATCCGCGACATGAACTTCAAGAAGGCTGAGGACTTCTACCTCGCTCTTGGCTCGGGCAAGATCGGCGCGCAGCAGGTGGTCAACAAGGTCCTGCAGCGGTTGAAGACGGAGCAGGTTGCCGAGGAGGAGGCCGTTCCGCTCAAGGCGCCGCGCGCCAAGCACGCCGTCGACAGCGAGAACTACGGGATCAACGTCCACGGTGTCGACGATGTCCTCGTCCGGCTCGCCAGATGTTGCACGCCGGTGCCGGGAGACGAGATCGTCGGGTACATCTCGCTTGGAAAGGGCATCACCATCCACCGGGCCGACTGCCCGAACGTCAAGGCACTTGCGCGCCAGCCCGAGCGCTTCACGCCGGTGACCTGGGACGGCGGCGCATCGCAGAGCTTCCGCGTCCAGATCGCCGTCGAGTCGTGGGACCGCGCTCGCCTGCTCGAGGACGTGGCGAGGACCTTCGCCGAGCACGGAGCCAACATCGTTTCGTACGGCGGCAGCGTCGAGGATCAGATGGCGCGGAACTGGTACGTCGCGGAGGTCGGCGACGTCAAGGAGCTCCGAAGCTTGCTGACGGCGCTGCGCAATATCGAAGCTGTCTTCGACGCGTACCGCGTCACGCCCAGCTGACATCCCCCGTTCGAGTGAAGGTCACTCGACTGAGGGATCGTCCCTCGAACGAGCGAGGTACCTCGTTTCAGGGATGGCGCACGGCGCGAATCTGACTACAAAGAGTGCAGGGGGGAGAGGGCAACAAAGCTGCGGCGCCCACCCGTTTCGAGGACAACGGGCGGGCGCGCGGCCTCTTTGAAATTCGCTTCGCTCAGGTGAGGCGTCTATGCCGGTCGCCGGACGGCCGGCGTCTTGATCCGTGCGAAAGCTTCGCTTTCGCACGGCCTCGGTTACGCCGCTTCGCGGGGAACGTGCACGGGCCAAGCCCGTGCACTCTTACGAGCCCGGGGTCGGCGTCGGTCGTCAACCGCGCGGGCACGGGCGCTTCCGCGTCCGCACCCGCGTCGGTTTGGCGCTGAGGGCCCTCGCGCGTTTGCGTCCGGGGCGGGCCACTGCGGCGGCCGCGGACATGTCCGGTGCCAGGCACGTGACGTGTCCTAGGGCGACCAGGCCTCGCCGCCGGTGTCCCAGCCGACGAGGCAATAGGGTGAAATGAGCAACGCGACGCGTTCCAGGAAGATGCGCTCGTCAGTACTCAGCTCCTCTGCGACTACGCCGAGCTCGGCGACGACGTTGTTCTCGTAGGCGATCGGGACCGTCGTCGGCTCGGCTGTTCGCTCTCCCTCTGCTGGACCGAGCACGAGCTCGCCCTCCTCGACGAACGAGATCCCGACCCACGAGTAGTCGTCGATCTCGTGAAGTACGGCAACGACCTGCCGCAGTACCTCGTCGGCGTCACTGCCGCGGTGGAAGATACGGTCGATCGCCTCCAGCGCGCCGTCAGAGGCGCTCACGTCTCGAGCGCCTCTCCCTCGAAGGCGCGAACGGCCTTCTTGTAGGAGTCCGGGATCGGGACGGCCTTGCGCTCGTCGAGGTCGACGAGCACGAGCGTCTGGGTCGCCGTCACCATCAACTCGTCGTCGCGTGCCCGATAGGCGGCCAGTTCGTACATGACGCTCGTGCGGCCGATCCGCGCCATGCGCACGTAAACCTCGATCAGGTCGTCGAAGACGGCGGGCGCGAGGTAGTCGATCGTGCAGGCCCGCATGACGAACTCCTCGCCTTCCTCGCCGATGTCCATCCCGAGCAGGCCGAGGTTGCGGTGGTACTCGACGCGCGCGAGGTCGAAGTAGGGGAGATACCGACCGTAGTAGACGATCCCCTGCGCATCCGTATCGGAGAAGCCGACCCGCGTCTGCGCGCTGAACTTGAACGGGGGTTTCTCCTTCAGCTCCGAATCACCTCGAGCACTTCGTCGCGCTTGCGCTCCATCAGGTCGGGAGACAGCGCTTCGAGGTTCAGACGCAGCAGCGGCTCGGTGTTGGACGGCCGGACATTCATGTGCCAGTCCTCTGCATCCACCGAGAGGCCGTCGAGGTGGGAGACAGTGCCCTCGGGGCCGAAGCGCTCCTTCAGCTCCTGCAGTTTCAGCGCCACGTCGCCGACGGGCGTGTTCAGCTCGCCGGTGATGAAGTAGCGCTCGCGGTACGCCGCCAGGATCTCCGAGAGCCTCTGTCCTCGCTTGGAGACGAGCTCCAGCATGAGCAGGAACGGAATGACTCCGGAGTCGGCCCGGGAGAACTCCTGGAAGTAGTAGTGGCCTGAGACCTCGCCTCCGAACACGGCGCCCTCCTCGCGCATGCGGTGCTTGAAGAACGCGTGACCCACTCGATTGACGAGCGGAACGCCGCCGGCGCGCTCGATCGTCTGCGGCACCGCCCAGCTCGCGCGCACGTCATAGAGGATCTTCGCGCCCGGTGCTTTCTCGAGGATCGATTCGGCGAGAAGGGCCGTGACGAAGTCGCCGGGAACGAACTCGCCCGTGTCGTCGACGAAGAAGCAGCGGTCGGCGTCTCCGTCGAAGGCAATGCCCAGGTCGGCTCGTTCCGTTCTGACCTTCTCGATGATGAACTCGCGATTTTCCGGGAGGAGCGGGTTCGGCTCGTGGTTCGGGAAGGTCCCGTCCGGCTCGAAGAAGTACGGCACGGCCTCGATCGGCAGGCGCTCGAGGACGGGCGGCAGCATGACCCCGCCCATGCCGTTTGCGGCGTCGATGACGACGCGCA
>DASWGR010000082.1:0-7132 GCA_036393535.1 Gaiellaceae bacterium
GAACAGGAAAAGGCCCGTCGCTCGGGGGGGTCGGTGGCGACGGGCCTCCTCCTAGTGCTCACCGCGGACTGCAAGGCCAGGAACGCACCGCGGTTCGCATCGCCCAGTGGGATTGACGCTAACGGGTCTCGCCGACCTTTCCAATAGGCCGAACGGCCCATCTTTGGAAGCGAGAGGAAAGAGGCTCGCTTGGCGGAAAAGCGTGCTTCTCAGGGGCCTCGGGGCGGCTCGACTGCCCCAGTGCCGCTCCCTACAATCAGAACGCCCATGTCACAATCCGACCGAGCTCTGTGGTTCGACGCGGTGCCGTTGCTCGTCGTCGCCGCCGCATACCTCGGGGCGACCGCGTTGCTCGCACCGGCCCTCCGGAGGAAACGCCGCCGCTCGCAGCTGGACCCAGCCCTCCTCGCGGTCTTCCCCGCGGTTGGGCTTGCAGCAGCCGTCTACGGGATCGTGCTGGCGGTCGAGCGCGAAGCTCCACCCGGCGGGATCTGGCTCACGCTCGGACTTGCCACCGCGGTCGGCCTGCCCGCGCTCCTCGCTCTGAAGGTGGCAAGTCGACCTGCGAGCTCCGCCGCGGAGCCGGTGTCCGCCTCGAGCTCTCTTGCGCAAAGCGACGATCCCATGGCAACCGGCCTGGCGGAGGCGCTCGACCGCGAGCGCTTCGTGGCCCGGATCTCGGCCCGCGTCCGCTCGGAGCTCGACATCGACGAGTTGCTGCGCGTCGCCGTGGAGGAGACCGGCCGTGCGCTGGCCGTCGACCGATGTCTGATCAGGCTCGGTCCCCGCGGCGACATTCCGACGGCACAGTGGCAACGGGACGGATTGGCGCCGGTGAAAGCCGGTCGTCGCCTCGCCGTCTCCAACCTCGCAGTGAAGCGCCGCCAGACCGTGGCCCTCGAGGACGCCCAGACGGCGCCGGAGCTCGACGATGCTTCGCTCGGAGGGCGCGACCCCTTGCTGAGCCTGGGCTCGCGCGCCGTCCTCGCCGTTCCGATCGTGATCTTCGAGGAGCTGATCGGCGTGCTCGCGCTCCACCGCAACACACCCGGACGATGGGACGGCGAAGAGATCGCGCTGACCGAGGCCGTGGCGCGCGAAATCGGACTGGCGGTGCGGGTCGCGCAGTTGCTCCGCGAGAACGAGCAGCGGATCGCCCAGCAGGGGTCTCTCTTTCGCATCGCGGCACTCCTCGCTGAGTCGCTCTCGCTCTCGGACACCCTCGAGGCGCTCGCCCAGGCGGCGAACGAAGCCCTCGGCGGCGCTTTCACTGCTGTGCTGATGCCACGAGGTGGGACGCTGGAGCTCGCCGCCGGCGCCGGTCTTCCACGCGTGCTCTCTGAGGCGCTCGGAGACAGGTTGCCGGACTCGGCGAATTGCCTCCACGTGGCCGCCCAGGAAGGGCGGCCGTTGGCCTCGCCCGACATCACGCGCGACGACCGCTTCGAAAGGCCCTGGCAGGTGCAGGCAAAGGCTGCGGGGTATCGCGCGTTGCTTGCCGTGCCCGCCGCAAGCCCGCGCGCGGAGGTCGCAGGGCTGGTCATCGTCTTCTTCGCCGAGGAGCGCGAGTTCACGGACGAGGACCTCGAGCTTGGGAACCACCTCGGCGACGCAGCGCGTGGCGCGCTCGAGCGGAGCGAGCTGTTCGAAGCCGAGCGCACCGCACGCGCGCTGTCGCAGCAGCTCGCGCGCACGGGCGGCGTGCTCGCAACCGAGCTGGATCCGGCGGCGGTTCTGGAGGAGGTCGTGCAGCAGGCGCCCGCGCTGCTCGGCGCCGACGCGTGCGCGGTGCGCACGCTCGAGGACGATGAGCTCGTCGTGAGCGCTGCGTCAGGCGAGGGCGCCGAGGAGGCGGTCGGAAGCCGGGCAGCCGCGACGGCACGGCTCTCCGGGGATGTCTTCCAGTCACGTTCACCGCTCGCAGTGGAAGACGTCACCTCGGACGAACGGCTCGTCGGCGCCGATGCGATCCTTCTCGCCGGGTATGCGGCGTTTCTCGGCGTGCCCCTCTCCGGTCCCGAGGGCACCCTTGCGGGCGTGCTCTCGGTCTACGCACGCAAACCGCGCCAGTGGCGGCCGGAAGAGACCGAGGCGCTGCTGGCGCTTGCGGGGAACACCTCTGCAGCACTCGCGAACGCCGAGCTCTACTCACGCGTTTCGCTGGAGAAGGAACGCAGCGTCGCGATCCTTGCGAACATCGCCGACGGCATCGTGGCGGTCGACCGTGACGGCGAAGTCGTTCTCTGGAACTCCGCCGCCGAAGAGATCACCGGCGTGCCTCAAGAGGAAGCGATCGGGCGGACGACGGTCCAGGTTCTGCAACGCCAGCTCGAGTCCGCGGAGGCCGAGACGCCGTCGGGCCAGCGCCTGGTTTCGATCACGCGGGGTGGGGTGGAGGTCTGGCTGTCGCTGAGCGAGGCCGTGATGCGCGACCCGCTCGGAGCGGTTGCGGGCCGCATCTTTGCCTTCCGCGACATTTCGGCCGACCGAATGGTCGAGCAGGTCAAGTCCGACTTCGTCGCCGCCGTCTCGCATGAGCTGCGCACGCCGCTGACGTCGATCTACGGCTTCGCCGAGACACTGCTCCGACAGGACATCCCGTTCGGCGAGGACGAGCGGCGCATCTTCCTCGGGTACATCGCATCGGAGTCGGAACGGCTGACGGAGATCGTCGACCAGCTCCTGAACGTCGCGCGGCTCGATGCGGGCGACCTGCAGGTCGAGCTCGGCCGGATCGACCTCGGCTCGGTCGTCTCGGAGCTGGTGGAGACAGTCGAAGAGAGCGGGGTCATGAACGGCCACCGCTTCGAGATCGACCTGCCCGACGAGCCCCTCGCCGCAGAAGCCGATCCCGACAAGGTGCGTCAGATCTTCAACATCCTCGTCGAGAACGCGCTGAGATATTCGCCCGGCGGTGGCACCGTCACGGTCGGCGCGCGCCGCAGTGACGACTGCGTCGAGGTTCGTGTCGCGGACGAGGGAATCGGGATTCCGGCGGCCGAGCGCGAGCGAATCTTCCGGAAGTTCTACCGAGCCGAATCGGCTGCGCGGGACGGCGCGGCCGGCACGGGTTTGGGTCTCTTCATCGCCAAAGAACTCGTGACTGCGATGGGCGGCCGGATCTGGGTCGACTCCACCGAAGGGGAGGGCTCGAGCTTCTCGTTCGAGCTGCCCGCTGCTCGCGAGTAGATCGCAGCCGGTTTGGGTATAGCGGCGGCGACTGACGCTCGGTGCGTCCCTTTATGACCAAAGTTCTCGTAATCGACGACGAAGCTCCGATTCGTCTGCTCTGCCGAGTGAATCTCGAGGCGGAAGGCATGGACGTGATCGAGGCCCCAGACGGCCCTTCCGGTGTGGACAAGGCGCGGGACGAGAGGCCGGACGTGATCCTCCTCGACGTGATGATGCCCGGGCTCGACGGGTGGCGGGTCGCGGAACAGCTTTTCGAAGACGACCGTACGGTCGCGATCCCGATCATCTTTCTCACCGCGCGCGCCGAATTTCGCGACCGGGCCCGCGGGCTCGACATCGGCGGCGTCGACTACGTGACGAAGCCGTTCAACCCGCTCGAGCTGGCGCCGCTCGTGCAGAGCCTCCTGAACCGTCTCGATCGCGGCGAGCGCGACGAGTTGCGCGCCGAGAAGCTCTTGGAGCTCCGCACCCTGATGGAATCCGAGTAGCTCCGCGCGCGCCCTTCTCGCGCGAGCGATTGCGGAGTACGGTTCAAGCATGGACAGATGGCCGCTGCCGTTGCGGCATTCAGGCCGCGGGGCCGCGGCGGTCTTCGGCGTGTGCCTGGTCGCAGCCGCCATTTCAGCTTCGGCGTTCACAGCCACCGTTACGGGCGATCAGAAGAAGCTTCCGCCGGGAACGCTTCGAGGTCCGATCGACCGTCTCCAGCAATACCCGACGCTGTCCCTGGCGACGACCGAGCAGCGTGCCGCCGCCGTGCGTCTGCTCGAGGCCACGCGAAGCGCCGCCCGTAAGTGGAGAGACCCGAGGGCGGCGGCGGCGGCGGGCTTCAGGATGACCTTGGCCCCCCGGCTTGCAGTTGACCGCTCGGTGCACTGGTTCCACTCGGAGAACCACCACTTTCTCCAGGACGATCACTACGTGGACCCGCAGCACGTCGAGACGCTCATCTATGCAAACGCACCTGGGCGTTCGCTCGTGTTGATCGGTGTCATGTTCGCGCTCCGCCGCGGGATGCATGGTCCTTCACTGGGTGGCCCGATCACGCGCTGGCACACGCACTGGGTCTGCGCGCGCGGCAAGCACCGTGGCCTTGCCCCTCGGCCTGACGGCTCGTGTCCACCCGGGACCAAAGGGAGGCAGGGGAGCGAGATGCTGCACATCTGGTTCACGCGCGATCTCCGCAGCGCTTACGCGGTCCACGCACCCGAACCGGAGTTGTGCGTGGCCGGGCTCCTACCGAGCGGTTATTGCCTTCATGCCGGTCATCACGGGAGGCATCACTGAGAGAGCGCAAGAGGGCCGTCTCCCGAGGCGGCCCCCCGTGCTTCCTCTCGACGACCCTAGCGTCCTGCGAAATCGGCAGTGACGATCCCGGCACCGCCGTGTCCGGCGAAGGTGCCGAAGGAAATCCCGATCCCGACCCGGCGGAAGCCGGGGCGAAGCATCACGGCTCGGTGAGCCGGGCTTGCGAGCCACTGACTGACCACCCACTGAACGGTCAATCCCGTGGCCCAGGCGAGGTCTTCGCCGAAGACGGGACCACGCGCACCCTGGGCGAGCGCCCGGCCGGCCACCGAGCCGTGCGCGAAGTACTGGCGACGCAACATGTCCGCGGAGTGACCGCGGGCGGCGCGGAGAAGACGAACGTCCACGCGCAGGGGGGCGAGACCATGGCTTGTCCGCACCGAATTCATCCCCTGGAGGAGCGAGGCCTCCGAGCTGGTCAGGGACCGGGCCTGAGCCCCGGCTGCCGACCCCAGGAGGAGGACGAAACTTGCCAGAAAAGCTACGAGAATCTTCCTTTTGATCAGCATTCGCGGCAGTCTGCGGTCGGTCACCAGGGGCGGCATCCCCCGAAAGGGGTAGATCGGGTTCGCTCCGAGCGGCTTTTTCAGCGGGCCGTCTGAGCCAGTCCGATCCCGAGCAGGGTAAGAGCCGCCCCGGACAGCTGGAGCGGCTGGAGGGACTCTCCCAGCCACGCCCAGGCCACGATGATGGCCACGACGGGCTCCAACATTGCCGTGATTCCGGCTCGGGTAGCGGAGATATGGCGGAGGGCGCTGACGAGCAGGCCGAACGGCACGATCCCGCCGAGGACGACCATCCACAACATCAGCAGCCAGAGGGGCAGATGTGTCGACGCCAGGTTCCCGAGGAGCGAGACGTGGTCGTCGACACGCCGCCCCGGGAAGCTCCACCAGGGTGCGAGCAGCGACCAGAAGATCGCTGCGAAGAGAAAGCCCCAGGCAGACAGGGTGATCGGATCGCGGCGGCGCACGCTGTGCTCGCCGATCAGGAAGTACGCGGCCAAGCTGATCGCCGCCAGCCCACAAGCTGCCACCCCCGGACCGCTGAGACGTCCGCCGTGCCAGATCTCGACAATCAGCGTGAGCCCGGCGAGCGAGAGGGCGAGCGCCGCCCAGATACGGCGGCGGACGGGCTCGTGGAAGACGAACCGAGCCCAGAGCGCGACGAAGATCGGCGCGACGAACTGGATCAGCAGCGCGATTCCGATGTCGAGCCGGTGAATCGCGAAGAAGTAGGCCCACTGAACCACCGCGAGGCTGATGCCGAGCGCGACGAGCACGGGTAGGTCCGAGGTGCGAACTCGCAGAGCCCTGGGACGGGTCGCAAGAGCGATCAGTGTGAGTCCCATCAGCGTGCCGGCGCAACGTACTGCCGTCAGGTGGCCCGAGCTGATGCCCGAGCCGAGGATCACCTTCGAAACAGTGCCGTTGACGGCGAAGAGCGTCGCGGCGATCGCGACCATCGCGTAGCCGAGCGCTGGGCGTGGTTGGACCATCGCGCGAACCTACACATGTAATCTGCGCACGGCGGGGCGTAGCTCAGCCTGGTTAGAGTGCTGCCTTTGGGAGGCAGAAGTCGCGAGTTCGAATCTCGCCGCCCCGACTTTGGTCGTTCTCCTTGCCGCGAGCTCGGCGCTCTTCTTCGGCGCCCTCGCCGTCACGATCCGTCTCGCGCTCGCCCGCGGCATCGATGCGGAAGCGGCCGCACTAGTCACCACCGTCATCGCCGGCGTCATCTGCGCGCTGCTCGCGCTCGTCACTGCAGACTTCTCTGGCGTGGCCTGGCGGGACACCTGGCCGTTCTTCGTCACCGGGTTGTTCGCGCCCGGGATCAGTCAAATCCTGTTCACCCGTTCCGTCGGCGTGATCGGGCCCTCACGCACCGCCATTGCGGTGGGGATCTCACCCGTGCTGTCGGCCTCGATTGCGGTCATCGTCCTCGGCGAGCCGCTGCACGCGGCGCTCGTGCTGGGGACGCTGTTCGTCGTGGCCGGTGGGACGCTGCTCGTCGGCGAGCGCGGAGGGCCGGCCGGGATGCTCTCGCTGGGAATCGCGTTCAGCCTCGGCGCAGCTGTGCTGTTCTCCATCCGCGACAATCTCGTTCGTTGGGCTGCGCGCGGCAACGACGTGCCCGGGCTCGTCGCCGGCACGGCGTCGCTCGTGTCCGCGACGCTTGTGATCTTGCTCGTGGTCGCGTCGCGCCCGAATGCGCGTGAGCGCATCCGCATGGCTGCACTTCCCTTTGTGCCGTCGGGACTGGTCTACGGGATCAGCTACGCGTGCCTCTACACCGCGTTCGACCGCGGGCGCGTCACGATCGTCGCGCCGCTGGTTGCGACGGAGTCCCTCTTCGCGGTGCTGATCTCGATCGTGTTGCTACGCCGCTCCGAGCGAATCGGGCCTCGCTTGCTCTTCGCCGCCGCACTTGTCGTCGGCGGCGGCGCGCTCATCTCGAGCTTTCGCTGAACACGCCTGCGATGTGCTCCGTGCGCAGGAAGCGCATGAAGAAGTACGCGAACACGGCGAAGAACACGATCGCCTGCTCAACCGCCATCGTCACTCCGGCGATCTGCTGGTCCGTGATGTCGGAGAGACCCCAGAGCTGCGGGGCGTCCTTGTAGAAGCCGTAG
>DASWGR010000083.1:0-16643 GCA_036393535.1 Gaiellaceae bacterium
GGTTTCTATTCGCTGCCGCCCATCGAGCTACCGGAGAGCGAGCGCGTGGAGAGTGGTCTGTACGACCACGGCCGCCTCTTCGACCCGAAGCATCCGGATACGCAGGTCGATCCGGGCCGCCTCGCGTTCGGCCAGGAGCGGCTCGCGGTGACACCGCTGCAGCTGGCGATGGTGGCGGCGGCGATCGGCAACCACGGCGCGGAGATGCGGCCGCAGATCGTCGAGCGCATCGTCTCCCGAGCCGGGAAGACGATCACGCATCTGCAGCCCGATCAACTCGGCCGTCCAATCAAGCGGCAGACCGCCGACGAGCTCACGCACATGATGGAGCTCGTGGTCCAGGGCGGTACTGGAACCGCCGCCTCGATCCCGGGCGTTCGCGTCGCCGGTAAAACGGGTACCGCGGAAACAGGGCGCGGGAATATCTATACGGCCTGGTTCGCGGCCTTCGCGCCGGCAGAAGCACCGAGAGTTGCGATCGCGGTGGTGGTCGAGAACCAGCTCAACGGGTTCGGCGGCGCCATTTCGGCTCCGATCGCTAAACAAGTCATGGAGGCGCTACTCCGGTAGGGGCGAATCCCTACCCTGACAGGTCCCATGGCGGTTTCCGACACCCTGATCAACACGCTCTTCGACGGGCGCTACCGCATCCTGCGCAAGCTCGGCACAGGCGGCATGGCAAACGTTTACCTTGCCGAGGACGAGGTGCTCGGCCGGCGCGTCGCGATCAAGATCCTCAACGACCGCCATGCCGGCGACGATCAGTTCGTCGAGCGCTTTCGCCGCGAGGCGAAGAACGCGGCCAGCCTCTCGCACCCGAACATCGTTTCGATCTACGACCGCGGCGAGGCGGAGGGCACCTACTACATCGCGATGGAGTACCTCGACGGGCGCTCGCTGAAGGAGCTGATCGTCGCGCGCGGCCCCGCGCCGATCCACCTCGCGGTCGACTACGCGCGCCAGATCCTCGCTGCGATTCGGTTCGCGCACCGCCACGGCATCGTCCACCGCGACATCAAGCCGCACAACGTGCTGGTCGACGGCGAGGGGCGACTGAAGGTGACGGACTTCGGGATCGCGCGTGCAGGCGTCAGCCAGATGACCGAGGCGGGCTCGATCATCGGTACCGCTCAATACCTGTCCCCCGAGCAGGCAAAGGGTGCACCCGTCGACCAAACTTCGGACCTCTACTCCGTCGGTGTCGTGCTCTACGAGCTGCTCACCGGCGTCGTGCCCTTCAGCGGTGACACGCCGGTCGAGATCGCGATGAAGCACCTCTCGACCATTCCGGAGCCTCCCTCAGCGAAGCGCGCAGACGTGCCGCGGGACCTGGACCTGGTCGTGATGCGGGCCCTGGCCAAGGACCCCGCGGAGCGCTACCAGAGCGCGGAGGAGATGGACGCGGACCTCCGCCGCATCAACCGTGGCGTTGCGATCTCTCCGGTCACCGAGGAGGCGGCGACGGCGATCATCTCGCGTCCGCCGCCCGCGGCCGTCACCGAGATCACCTCGCGTACGCCCAGACCGCCGGTTCCCTATGCGCCGCCGTCCGCGTACTACGACTACGACGAGCCGCCGCGACGCGCGTTGTGGCCGTGGCTCGTTGCGCTGCTGTTCGTGAGCGCGGCGCTCGTCGGCGGCTACTTCCTCTACTCACAGATCCAGGATCAGCTCAGCGGGTCGAAGACGGTCGCCGTCAAGAACTACGTCGGCCTGCGTGAGGCCAATGCTGTTGCGTTGATCCGACAGAGCGGTCTGCGTCCCAACCCGGTACGGCAGCCGAACGCCGATCCGAGGTTCCCCGAGACGTACGTCTTCCAGCAGACGCCGCGGCCCGGAGACAAAACACCGAAGAACAACTTCGTCACCATCTACGTCTCGCTCGGGCCGCCCAAGACAGACGTTCCGAATGTCGTCGGAGAGCCGCTCGACAAGGCGCTCTCCGACCTGCAGGACGCGAAGCTGAAAGGCAGAGCCATTCCGACGGAGTCGGACAAGCCGCAGGGCGAGGTGATCTCGCAGTCGCCGACCGCCGGCGCGTCGGTGAAGCAAGGAACGCAGGTCAAGCTCAAAGTCTCCAAGGGGCCGAAACCGGTGGCCGTCCCGAACGTGATCGGCTCGACGTTCGAATCTGCGAACTCGACCCTGCTCGGAGCGGGCTTTGCGGTCTTGCGCAAGGACGTGAAGTCGGACGCGCCGAAGGACACCGTCGTCGACACGAGCCCGGGTGTAGGGACTCTCCAGCCGCCGGGTACGACGATCACCGTCATGGTGTCGAAGGGGCCGACCACGTCCACCGTCCCCGACGTGACGAGCCTTTCGCAGAGCGACGCGCAGGCGACACTGAAGGCCTCGGGCTTCGGCGTGAAGATCGTCAGCCAGCCGGTCAGCGACCAGAGCCAGGACGGCATCGTGCAGACGCAGGATCCACCGGGCGGAACGCAGCAACCACCCGGCACGATTGTGACCATTGCCGTCGGCAAGTTCGGCGTGCCCGGCCCTCCGTGAGCGCCCCTCGCCTTCGCCTCGCTCCCGTGGGGGAAACCATCTTTCCCCCACGAGCCCCCTTCTTTGATGTCCGCCTCGGCCATCGCGCCGCTGAGATCGCCGCGCAGCCCGAGGAGAGCAGTTGGGGGAACCTCCCGGTTCCCCCCGAAGCCCCCTCCCCTGCTCATGGGCCACAGGTTGGCCCATGAGCCGCCTGAAGGTCGCGATCCTCGCCGGTGGGCGGTCGTCCGAGCACGAGATTTCGCTCGCCTCCGCGCGCTCGGTGCTCGAGTCGCTCGACCCCGCTGAGTATGACGTCGTCACGGTCGCGATCGGACGCGACGGGCGCTGGGAGCTCGGTTCAGGAGACGGCTCCGTGGCCGAGACTCTGCCCGTCCCGGCGGCTAACGCGCCGGCGACGCTGGGGGCGGTCGACGTCGTCCTGCCCCTCCTGCACGGCCCGTTCGGCGAGGACGGAACGGTGCAAGGGTTGCTCGAGCTCGCAGGCGTGCCCTACGTGGGAGCCGGCGTGGCGGCGTCCGCGCTCTGCATGGACAAGGACCTGTTCAAGAAGGTGCTGCGCGACAGTGGCATTCCGGTTGCACGCCACGTTGCCCTACGCGAGGGCGATGCCGTCGAGAATCCCTTCGGTTTCCCCTGCTTCGTCAAACCGGCGCGTCTCGGCTCCTCGGTCGGGATCACGAAGGCACATGACGAGGCGGAGCTCGAGGATGCGGTCGAGCTCGCATTTCGGCACGACGACAAGGTTCTCGTCGAGGAGTTCCTCGACGGGATCGAAGTCGAGGTCGGCGTGCTCGGCAACCGCGAGCCCATCGCGTCCGTTCCCGGTCAGATCGTGCCGCTGGGACACGAGTGGTACGACTACGCCTCGAAATACGACGAAGGCGGGATGCAGCTCGTGATTCCGCCCGACCTCCCCGAAGCCGTGCTCGAGGAAGTGCAGCGCGCCGGGGTCGAGTCGTTCCGCGTCACCGAGTGCGAGGGCATGGCCCGCGTGGACTGCTTCGTCGTCGACGGCAGTCGCGTTGTCGTGAACGAGCTGAACACGATTCCCGGCTTCACATCGACGAGTGTCTACGCGAAGCTGTTCGACGCGTCAGGTATTCCCTACGAGGCGCTGTTGCGCCGCTTGATCGAGCTCGCAGTCGAGCGACACGACCGTCGCTCGAAGCTCCAGTACTAGGCTTTGCCGAAAGCGCGCACTTCGTTCACGTGCGCGAAGTGGCCGCTGGGTGGGAGCTTGGTGATCCAGACGACGTAGAAGCGTTTCGGCGCGGATTGATGGATCGCGAATCTCGTCGTCCGCCCGGCGACGAGGCTGTCCGAGACTTTCTGCCCGGGGGTCCCCTGGATGTTTGTCGCGCGAATCTCCGCGGTGAAGCCGGGCGTGTCCGTGACCACTGTGATGCGGGAGAGCTGGACAACTCCGGTCGCATCGAGCACGAGCCCGACGCCCGCCTTCTTCACTCCTTCGAGCCCGCTGTTGTAGTCCTCGGTCGACCAGTAGGTCAGCAGGTTGCCGTCCGTCGCCTTCGGTGCGTCGGCGTCGTGCTCGGTGCCGTCTCCGTACGGATCGTAGGCGCCGGCGCCGGCGATCGTGATCGCTTTGCCGACCGGGACGTTCTGGCCGCGGCCGCGGAACGTGAGCAGTCCGACGACGACGGCGGCGATGGCGAGCGCACCGAGCAGCCCGATGAGGATGGGAAGAGGTGAGACAGGTTTGCGGTGTCTCTGCCGTTGCAACCGCTGCGCAGCGGGCACGACCATCGTGACCGCGCCGTCCTCACCGCGGTCGAGCTCGGCGAGGCACGCCTCGATCTCCGCGGCGAACGCGTTCATGGTCGGGAACCGCTGTTCCGGATCCTTCTCCAGCGCGCGATCGACCATCTCGGCGATCCGCAGCGGGACGTCACCTCGCACGTCCAGCACGTTCGGCGAGGGCTCCTGGATGTGCTTCATTGCAACCGCAACGAAGTTCTCGCCCGGGAACGGCACCTCTCCGATGAGCATTTCGTACACGACGATCCCGAGCGAGTACACGTCCGTGTGTGCGTCGACGGGCTGACCGCTCGCCTGCTCCGGCGCGATGTAGTTCGACGTCCCGAGGACGGTCCCCGTCTGCGTCACACCATGCTCGACGTCGAGCGAGCGCGCGATCCCGAAGTCGGTGACCTTGGCGCGCCCGTCGCCGTTCAGTAGGACGTTCTGCGGCTTCACGTCACGGTGAACGAGGCCGTGCTCGTGGGCGAAGGCAAGACCCTGCGCGACCTCGAGCGCGATCTCCAAGGCGTCGCGCACGGGCAGTCGTCCCTTTCGGACGACGAACTCCTTCAGGTTCTCGCCGTCGATGAACTCGAAGACGATGTACTGCCGGCCGTCTTCCTCGCCCCGATCGATCACGGTGACGATGTTGGGGTGCTGGAGCTGTGCGACGGAGCGCGCCTCCCGCTTGAACCGCTCCACGAAGTCCTCGTCCTCGTTGTACTGCTGGTGCAGGACCTTCAGGGCGACGTAGCGTTCGAGCAGGGAGTCATGAGCCCTGTAGACGCTCGACATCCCGCCGTGCCCGACGACTTCCTCTAGCTCGTATCGTCCTGCGATCGTCTCCCCAACTACCACGCCCGAAAGCTACCCGCCCGTCGCCTCCCGTACGCCTTGGGTCAGTGGGCGCGCACCTTCCGTAGGCGCAGGCCGAGCCAGAAGCCTCCACACCAGAGGGCGCACAGAAGCACGGCAAGGCCGACCGGGAACCAGACCGGGACGAGGTGGTTGCCCTGTCCGTCCTGGGCACGGCCTGCGACGAGGGCGGCGGCCCAGAGGGACCCCATGAAGACGCCGAGGCCGATCACGATGCGCGGCCGCCCGATTCTGGTCGCGCCCAGGGCGAGCGGGATCGTGAACGCAATCACGGCAGTGAGATACCCGGCCACTGCAGCGGTATCGGCGCCGCGCCGGGCGAACGTGAGAACTCAGGCGCCGAGAACCGAGCCGAGCGCGTCTTCCCAGACGCCGAGCGCCTCGCCGAGCTCGCTTTCCGAGATGACGAGCGGCACGAGCACGCGGTTGCAGTTCGAGTAGATCCCTGACTTGAGGAGGAGCAAGCCTCGCTCCGAGGCGGCTTCGACGACCGCCGACGCCAGCTCGGGGGCAGGATCCTTGGAGTCGCGGTCGTGGACGAGCTCGATGGCGAGCATCGCGCCGAGCCCGCGGACGTCGCCGATCGCGTCCCAGCGCTGTTGCCAGGCCTGCATCCGGCTGCGGATGGTCTCGCCGATCTGCCCTGCCCGCTCGACGAGGCTCTCGTCTTCGAACACGTCCAGTACGGCCAGCGCGGCTGCCTGTGCGACGGGATTGCCGACGTATGTGCCGCCGATTGCCGAGTCGCCCGGCGCGTCCATGATCTCTGCCTTTCCGATCACGCCCGAGAGGGGCAGACCGGCGGCGATCGACTTCGCGATCGTCATCAGGTCGGGCTCGACGTCGTAGTGCTCGATTCCCCACATCTTGCCCGTGCGTCCGTAGCCGGTCTGCACCTCGTCGATGACGAGCACGATGCCGTTGTCGTCGCAGATGCGACGCACGCCTTCGACGAACTCGGGCGGTGCGACGACGAAGCCGCCCTCACCCTGTACCGGCTCCATGATGATTGCGGCGACGTTTTCCGCGGCTACGGTCGTCACGAACGCGCGCTCGAGCGCCGCGAGTGCTTCGCCCGCGCTCGGGCCGCGGTAGTCCTGTGCGAACGGCAGCCGGTAGACCTCGGGCGCGAACGGGCCGAGCCCGGCCTTATAGGGATGAGTCTTGGACGTCAGGCTCAGAGACAGCAGCGTGCGGCCGTGGAATCCGCCCTCAAAGCCGATCACCGCCGGCCGCTTCGTGTACGCGCGCGCGAACTTGATCGCGTTCTCGACCGCTTCGGTCCCGGCGTTGAAGAACGCAGCCTTCGCCGGGCCGGAGATCGGCACCGTCTCGATGAGACGCTCGCCGAGCGTGATGTACGTCTCGTAGGGGACGATCGTGAAGTCGGTGTGCAGGAACTTTGCGGCCTGTTCCTGGACTGCGTCGACGACACGCGGATGCGCGTGGCCGACGTTGAGGCAGCCGACGCCTCCGGTGAAGTCGATGAACGTATTTCCGTCGACGTCCGTGAGCGTCGCGCCCTCGCCGCGCTCGATCACCACCGGCAAAAAGATCGAGAGCGGGTCCGCGATCACGCGGTTCTTCCGTTCCAGGATCGCCTTGGAGCGGGGCCCCGGAATCGCCGTTCTCAGCTCGATCGTCTTCGTCGCCGCCATGCGCCTGACGATAGCGGAGTCAGCGGCCGCCCTGTATACCTGAATAGGGTTGTTGCAGCCTTAGCGAAACGCAGGTGTGGACAGCGCCTTGACCGTGTAGAGGCCGGCCGCGTTCCACAGCATGAAGCCTTTGGCATGCTCGAGTCTCGCGGCCTGGATCTGGTCCTGGACGTCCGCGAGCGTATAGGTGCGGCGCAGGGAGAAGTCCTGCAGCCATGGAATCAGCTTGGTCGCGTGGCCTCGCACGGCGTTGCGGAAGTCGCGTAGCGAGTAGGCGACGGTCGTGCCCGGGCGGGAGTCCGGATTGAGGATGTTGTACTCGCCCGAGACGTAATGAGAGGGGTAGACCATGGGATAGATCGCGTCCACGTAACGCGCGAGCCGACGCGGGAACTGGCCGATGCCGAGGTTCCTCGTGGCCGAGTGCCCGAAGAAGTCCACCGAGATGCGCACTCCCAGCGGCTTGAGGCGCTGCTGCGCGTACTTGGCGAACATCGGGATCGTCCAGCCCATCGCCTGGGCGTGTTTGCCCGGATAGCGGATCTGCGAAATGTCCCCGTCGCTGGGGAACCGGACGTAGTCGAACTGGATCTCGTCGAAGCCGAGCTTCGCCGCTTGCACGGCGATGTCGACGTTGTACTTCCAGACGCGCTTGTCGTAGGGGTTCGTCCAGCCGAGCCCGGCGCTGTTGAGCCAGCGGGAGCCGTCGGCCCTCCGGATCGCGAGCTCGGGCACGGCGGCCGACAGGGCCGGATCCTCGAACGTGACGACCCGGCCGATGAGATAGAGCCCGGCGGCGTGGATCTTCGCGACCGCGCGCTCGGCGGCATAGTAACGCTTCGCAGAGCCGATCTTGCGGGCGAGCGGAACGTCGACCGGGAAGGCGATGTCGCCGTTCTCGTCCTTGACGTCGAGCTCGATCGTGTTGAGGCCCGCCGCCTTCATCGCGACGTACTCGTTGAGCTTCCCGGGTAGCCCCGCGAGCGCCATCGTCACGTGGAGGCCGCGGACTTCGGCGGGCAGCGGCCGCGGCTGCAGGACCTGAGGCTTCGGAGCCGGCGTCGCGCGTGCTGCAGCGCGCACCGCCTTGTGTCCGTACACGTGGGTTGCCACGATGCCTCCGACGACTCCCGCTGCGATCAGTGCGAGCAGCACGCCCGCGGCGATCAGCCGCTGTTTGTGCCGTCGCTGCCGCGCCTCGGCCCGTCGGAGCTTGTAACGGGAATTCGGATCGACAGGCTGGAGGACGTACCTCGTAGGCAAGGTGTGGAAAACTAACAGAGCCTGGGCGGCCCGTAGAATCGCCCCACGATGGTCCTCGCAGACAGCACGATCGCCAGACTCCTGGAGGAAGGCCGGATCGAGATCGATCCCTACGACGAGTCGCTGCTCCAGCCCTCGAGCGTCGACGTCCGGGTCGACCGATACTTCCGGGTTTTCCACAACAACCGGTACCCCTATATCGACGTCAGGGAGCAGCAGGAGGAGCTCACGGAGCTTGTGGAAGTGGAAGACGGAACGCCCTTCATGCTCCACCCTGGGGAGTTCGTCCTCGGCTCGACGCTCGAGCGCATTCGCTTGCCGGATGACCTCGTGGCGCGGCTGGAGGGGAAGAGCTCGCTTGGCCGGCTGGGCCTGCTGATCCACTCTACGGCGGGATTCATCGACCCGGGCTGGGACGGTCACGTGACGCTCGAGCTGTCGAACGTCGCGAACCTCCCAGTGACCATCTATCCGGAGATGAAGATCGGCCAGATCTCGTTCGTCCAGCTCACCGAGCCTGCACAGACGCCGTACGGCACCGGTGACATCGGCTCGAAGTACCAGGGCCAGCGCGGGCCTACGCCTTCCAAGTACTGGCAAAACTTTGCCAGAGAGGCGAAGACTTGAGTCTTCGCCTCGCTGGCGGGGGAAGGGCTCCGGGAAACCGGGAGGTTTCCCGCCTCTTTCTCCTCGCCGCACGCGGCGATCTCAGCGGCGCGGGGGGCGAGGCGACTTCTAGAGAAGGGGGCTCGTGGGGGAAACAGGGTTTCCCCCGCGGGAGCGAAGCGACCAGAAAGGAGCCGACGGGTTGATCCTCGTCACGGGGGGCACCGGCTTCGTGGGCGGCCACGTCGTCCACGAGCTGCGGGGCCGCGACCTCCCTGTGCGCTGCCTCGTTCGTGACCTGCGCACGGCAGCAAAGCCGGCGGCGTGGGGATGCGAGCTGGCCGAGGGCGACGTCACCGATTCGGAGAGTCTGCGAGCCGCGGTCGCGGGCGCCGACACGGTCATTCATCTCGTTGCGATCCGGCAGGGGAGGCGCGAGCAGTTTCAGCGGATCATGGTCGAGGGCACGCGCGATCTCCTCGCTGCTGCACAGGACGCCGGGGTTCGGCGCTTTGTGCACATGAGCGCCCTCGGCACGAGCGAGGAGACG
Organism: Gaiellaceae bacterium; assembly: GCA_036393535.1. Taxonomy (GTDB): domain Bacteria; phylum Actinomycetota; class Thermoleophilia; order Gaiellales; family Gaiellaceae; genus 3-1-20CM-4-69-9. Next base: position 9,223 of record DASWGR010000083.1, read on the forward strand.
AAGGATCTCGTGCCCTACTACGGAGCGAAGTGGGAGAACGAGCAGCAGGTGCAGGCCTCGGGCATCCCCTTCGTGATCTTCCGGCCGAGCTTTGTCTTCGGGCCCGGCGGCGGCATCCTGCCGACGTTCGTGAAGCTCGCGAGGCTGACGCCCATGACTCCGATCATCGGCAGCGGCCGCCAGCGCATCCAGCCGATCTGGGCCGACGACTTGGCGAAGTACTTTGCGGAGGCCGTCGGGCGCGACGACGTGGTCGGCCGCGTCTTCGAGCTGGGGGGCCCCGACGTCGTCAGCTGGAACGAGTTCTGGGAGCGCTTGAAGCGTGTCCGCGGCATCCACCGGTCCAGCATCCACATCCCCGTTGGGCTGATGAAGGTCAATGCCCTCCTCACGGAGCGGCTGCCGGGCAACGTCCCGCTCACGCGCGACCTCCTCAAGATGCTCGAACACGGCGACAACGTCGTCTCCGACCAGGCCGCGCTGAGCACGTTCCAGCTCCCCCTCCTTCCCGTGGACGACCAGCTCCGGCGGGCTGCCTGATTTCCCAGGCTTGGAGGGGTAGGCATTGCGGGGGCGAACGTGGGGGATGTTCCCAGGGAAAGGAGAACCGTGAACGTGAACTTCGGACTCAGAAGCCTGCTGCTGATCGCGGCCACGCTTCTATTCCTATTTGCCGTATTCAGCGACACCAAGCAGGGCGACCTGGTGTCATGGGGCCTGGCGGTTTTCGCCTTCTCGTTCGTCCTCGGCGATCTCGGTTGGGACCGCCGCTATGGCAGTAGTACTCGTCCGTAGATAGCGCAGAAAGAAAGGGGGCCGCGTGAGCGGCCCCCTATTCCGGTTACCAGCGGTGGATTAGTAGAGGCGCTTTCCGGCCTCGGCCCGAGGTGTTGGTGGACCGGGCGGCGCGTAACGCGTCGTCCCCCACGCTGGCTAGGCGATTCCCCGTAGGTCCCGGGGACGCACCTCTACCCGCTGGTACCTCCACTGCCCGAACAAGAAATCTCCACTCTCGGACCACCTCCTTTCCGCGGTTGGCCGCAGAATATCAGTCGGCTGAGAGGTCACCTCGCAAGATCACGGAGAGCTCGAGGCCGCGGTCGAGCGGGACTGTCACAGACTCGACTGTGGCGTCCGCCTTGCGGGCCTGGACGTACGCTCCGAGCGTCTCTTGGTGCGAGAGCACGTTGTCGGCGATGACCAGAGCGCCGGGCTCGAGCTTCGGGCGCGCCGCCTGGAAAAGCTGCTCGTAGTCCTCCTTCTCGGCGTCCAGGAAGACGATGTCGAACACGTCGTCGATCTCCGGAACAGTCCGCTTGGCGTCGCCTTCGATGAGCTCGGCCCACTCCTCGAGCCCTGCCTCGGCGATGTTCGCGCGCCAAGCCGCCACCTTCGCCGGATCGTTCTCCAGCGAGAGCACGCGACCGCCTAGATGGCGGACGCCTGCGGCGAGCCAGACCGTCGAGTAGCCGCGCGAGGCGCCGATCTCGAGCACCTCGCAATCCACCTGAGGCACGACCAATGCGAAAAGGAACTGCCCGGTCGTCGGCGCTACTGCGCGGGAGCGTTCCGCGGGCGGCAGGCCCCGCTCACGCTCGTCGGCGTCCTCTCGCTGTAAACGCTCGAGCACCGCGCGAACCCGATCGTCGAGCATGACCTGACCTTAGAGCGTCGCCTCGATCTCCCGCTGCACCTGTGCGCGGACGAAGCACGTTGCGAGATGGTCGTTGACGACGCCGCACGCCTGCATGGCCGCGTAGACGGTCGTCGGGCCGACGAAGCGGAACCCGGCACGTTTCAGCTCTTTGGAGAGGGCGGTCGACTCCAGCGTGGTCGGCGGGAGATCCCTCAAGCTCTTCGGCGCAGTCCGGCCTCGCTTGAGCCGGTGGCTCCAGACGAGCTCCTCCAGTGGCGTGCCGGCCTCCCTCAGAGCGAGCGTGCCGCGCGCGTTCGCGACCGCCGCTTCGATCTTGCCTCGGTGCCGGACGATGCCGGCATTCCCGAGCAGTCGTCCGACGTCACGCTCGCCGAAGCGGGCAACGCGCTCAGCGTCGAAGCCGGCGAATGCGGCCCTGAAGTTCTCTCGCTTGCGCAGGATCGTCAGCCACGAGAGGCCTGACTGGAAACCCTCGAGGCACAGCCGCTCGAGCAGACCTCGCTCATCGCGCACCGGGCGGCCCCACTCCTCGTCGTGATAGGCGAGATAGAGCTCGTCCGTCGTCGACCAGCAGCGCTTCGGCTCAGACAATCTTGACCTTGACGATCCCGTCCTCGACGTGGACGGGGAACGTTCTCACCGGTGCGACCGCCGGGAGGGTCAGAGCACGACCCGTGCGGATGTCGATGTTCGCCCCGTGGCGTGGACAGATCGCGATGCCGTCGTCGCACTCGAAGTCGCCCTCGCAGAGCGGTCCGTCGTCGTGCGAGCAGCGGTCCTCGATCGCGTAGAACTCACCATTCAGGTTGTAGACGCCCACCGCAATCTCGCCGGCGTAGACGATCTTCACGGAGCACGAGGGGAGCTCCTCGACCGGGCAGACGTCGAGCTCGGCCACTCCTACTTGAAGTCGAGGTCGCCGGACGCGCCCGCCCACTCCTCGGGCAGCGGCGTTCCCTTGGCCTTGTGCAGCGCGAGTTTCAGCGTCGAGAGCCCGAGTAGCGCGCACTTGAGCCGGACCGGGCTCAGGGGAATCCCGAGCTCCTCGAGCAACTCGTCGCGCGGCAGGGAGGCGACGTCGGTTGCGCTGCGGCCCTGCACCATCTCCATGAGCATCGAGGTCGCGGCCTGCGAGATCGCGCAGCCGCGGCCCGAGAACTTCACTTCGTCGATCGTGTCCCCGTCCTCGCCGAACGCGACGAAGATGGACACCTCGTCGCCGCAGAGCGGGTTCTGTCCCTCGGCATGCGCGTCGGCATCCGCGAGCTCTCCGTGCCCGCGCGGGTTCTTGTAGTGATCGAGGATCACTTCCCGGTACATCTGGTCGAATTCGCTCATCGGCCGCTCTCCGGCCGATGAGCGGGGGAAGGGGCGTAAGGGGAAACCGGGAGGTTTCCCCGCTGCGGAAGTGGCCGTGACGGCAAGGCCGGCACGGCCTCTTCAGCGACGTCGCGAGCGACGTCGCGGTCCTCAGCGTTCGCGGCGGCGGTCGCCACGCTGCGGGCGCTGAGGCGATCTCTAAAGAAGGGGGCTCGTGGGGGAAACATGGTTTCGCGCGCGGGAGCGAGCCGAAGGTGAGCGACGCTCATGTCAGAAGCTTATGGGCCTTGTGCAGGCCTGCGACGAGCCGGTCGATCTCCTCCGGGATGGTGTAGAGGTAGAAGCTCGCTCGGTTCGTCGCCGCGACGCCGAGCTTCGACATCAATGGCTGGCAGCAGTGGTGGCCTGCGCGAATGGCGACACCGTCCATGTCGAGGACCTGAGCGACGTCGTGCGGATGGATGCCCTCGATGTTGAACGAGATGATCCCGGCGCGCCGGTCGGGCGACGGGCCGTAGCCGACGAATCCCGGCACGTCGACAAGGCGCTCGAGCGCATAGACGAGCAACTCGCGCTCGTGCTCCTCGATCGCCCCGACGCCGACGTCGGTGACGTAATCCACTGCTGCGCCGAAGCCCACGGCCTCCGCGATCGGCTGCGTTCCGGCCTCGAACTTGTAGGGAAGCTGACCCCAGGTCGTCTCCTCGAGTGTGACCGACCGGATCATGTGCCCGCCGAGGTTGAACGGCGCCATTTCCTCGAGGAGCTTCGCTCGGCCCCAGAGCGCTCCGACGCTCGTCGGGCCGCACATCTTGTGGGACGAGAACGCGAGGAAGTCGCAGTCGAGCTGCTGAACGTCAATCGGGTGGTGCGGGGCAGCCTGCGCCGCGTCCACGACCATGATCGCCCCCTGCTCGTGGGCCCAGGCCGCGAGCCGCTCGACCGGGTTGATCGTGCCGAGCGCGTTCGAGACGAGGTTGTTGGCGACGACCTTGACGTTTCCCATCCGCACGATCTCTTCGAGCCCGTCGAGCCGGAGCTCGCCCTGCTCGTCGAGCGGTATCGCGGTGAAGGTCGCGCCTGTGCGCTTGGCGATGTACTGCCAGGGGACGAAGTTCGAGTGGTGCTCGAGCTCGGTGACGACGACGACGTCCCCCGGGCCGAGGTTGTCGAGGCCCCACGCGTAGGCCACGAGATTGATGCTCTCCGTTGCGCCCCGCGTGAAGATCAGCTCGCGCGCCTCCGGCGCATTCACGAACTGCGCGACCTTGTCGCGGGCGCCTTCGTACTCCGCGGTTGCGATCTCCGAGAGCGTGTAGACGCCCCGATGGACGTTCGCGTAGGAGGTCTCGTAGAAGTTGCGCAGCTTGTCGAGCACCTGACGCGGTTTGTGCGCGCTGACCGCGGAGTCGAGGTAGGCGAGCGGCTTGCCGCGGATCTCCTGCTCGAAGATCGGAAAGTCGGCGCGGAGCTTGCCTGCGTCGAGCTTCGTCTGGGCTGTTACGGCCACTCGGCCATCGTACCCGGGGGCTGGGGTTCTACCGGAAGCGGACCTCGGCCTGGGTTGCGCTCGCTTTCGTCAGCGTGACCTTGAACGACTTCGGCAAACGGTACGACTCCCCGCGCGCGACCCAGGGCCGGCTCGCCTTCGTCGGGTGAGTGACGAGGACTGCCGGGGCGGCGAAAGGCGACCACGCCCTCGCGGCGTCGACGAACCGGAAGAGGAGACCGCGGAACGGCTGCGCGCGGTATTCGATCCACCAGGCGCCCTCGTCCACATCCACGACGAGCGCTTGAGCGAGCGAGGACCGGGAGGTAGGCGGCGCTAGCACGTATGCCTTCGCCGCATTCACGTGCGGCTGTGGCCGGATCCACCCCAGGACGGCCTTCTCATAGGCGCTGTAGTCGAGCTCGCCGCTTCCCATCGGGCTGAAGGGATCGCCTGTCTCGTCGGTGCGTCCGCAGGTGCGTGAAGCGCCCAAGCAGTCCGCTGACTGAGCGTGTCCGAGCCCGAAGGTGTGACCGAGCTCGTGCGTGATGAGCTGGAGGGTGGGCTGCCGGGTCAGCATCACCTCGTTGCCCCAGGTGGCGCCGTGGAACCCGCAGTGGCTGTCGGCGACGGCGTAGACGACGTCGTCGTAGCGGGAGGCGTCATACCCCGCGCTGGCGGCCGCAAGCTTCGCCGGGGCGACGACCGCTGCGAGGCTCCGGTTCGTCGTGCCGCCGCAACCGGGATTGCCGTTGAACGCCGAGAGCCACGGTGTCACGTCCACGCGGAGCCGGGTCTGCCCGAATGAGGCCGCCGTGATGAAGGAGTTCGCCTCCCGCACCGTCTGCTGGACGTCGGCCACGGTGTACGGCTTCGAGCCTGCTGTGGCCAGGACTATCAGCACGCGCTCTTCGCCCTTCACGACGGCACCGGCAGACTGGACGAGCAGCGTCGTCGCGAGCAGAGCTGCCACCGCGTAGAGCGGCGTTCGAGCCACAGCCGAAGTATGCGCTTTCCTCCGGCAGGAGGTAGGAAAATGAATGGAGTCTTTTTGTGCGGCCCGCAGAATCCGGTCGTCGGTCGCAGCCCGCGAGGGCTAGCCCTGGGGGATCCGAGCCTCGAGGGCCGCGGCGAGCGACTCGCGAACGGCCTCGAATTCGATGCGGTCGAGGATGTCCTGGAAGAAGCCACGCACGATCAAGCGCTCGGCTTCCCCCCGTGAGAGGCCACGCGCCATGGCATAGAAGAGCTCCTCCCGGTCGACTCGGCTCACCGTCGCACCATGAGTACAGCGCACGTCGTTCGCGAGAATCTCGAGCCCTGGGATCGGGACGGCGTGCGTCGTCGGCGACAGCATCAGGTTGCGGTTCTCCTGGTACGCGTTCGTCTTCTGTGCGTCCTTTTCGACGCGGATCATTCCCCGCCACACGGCCGTGGACGTGTCGCGCAGCGCACCCTTGAAGGCGAAGTCGGAAGTCGTGTTCGGCGCGATGTGCTCCTGGAACGTGTCGTAGTCGAGATGCTGGTCCCCGTCGGTGAAGTAGGCCCCGGTCACCCGCGACGTCGCCCCTTCGCCGGCGAGGTCGTTCTGGATCCGGACCTTGCCCTTCTTCGAGCCGAAGCCGCCGGCGATCCAGTCGAGCTCGGCGTCGCGTCCGACGCGCGCGTGGTGCGTGGCGAAGTGCCAGGTCTCCTGCGAGAGATTCTGGATCGAGACGAACTCGAACTTCGAGCCCTGTTCGAGGAAGAACTCCTGGGCCGTGTTCGTGTACGAGTGCAGATCGGGAGCGGTCGAGGTGACCTCCTCGACGAGCGTGAAGCGAGCACCCTGCTCCGCGACGATGAGCAGGCGCCAGAAGAGGGAGCCGCCGGAGCTCGAATTCGTGACGCGCACGTAGAGCGGCTTTTCGAGCTCGACGCCCTTCGGGACGATGACGAGCAAGCCGTGCTCCCAGACCGCCGCGTTGTGCGCGGCGAACTTCTCGTCCCAGCCGACGAGCGAGTAGAGGCGCTCGTGCTCCTCGATCAGCGGCGCGAAGGTGATTCCTGCCGGGGCGCGTTCGATCTGGATGCCGCTCTCGCTGATCGTGGCCAGCCCGGCCACGTCCAGCTCCAGCATCGCCCCGGCGGGACTCGTCCTGGTGTCGGACACCGGGTCGTGTCCGAAGGAGTCGGGATCGAAGTCCTTGAGGTCGGTGAAGCGCCAGTGCTCTTCCGTCGTGTCTGGAAGAGGGAGGGCGCGGTACGAGTCGAGCGCTTCGGCGCGCATCAAGGCTTCGAGCCGTCGGAGTAAGGGGCGTAGCGGCGATGCAGCATCAACGCGTTGCCGTCGGGATCGGAGAAGAAAGCCATGTGACAGACGCCCGTATCGAGCGTCTCACCGTGAAACTCGACCCCCGCCTCCTCGAGTGAGCGCCGCGCCTTGGCGACGTCGGGGACGCGCAACGCGATCGGGTTCTTGTGGACGTGGAACTCCATCCCAGCCTGCTCGGGAACCATGATCGCCAGCGTGACGTTGCCGGTCTCGAACTCCGGCCAGTCCTGGTGCGCCAGCTCGTTCCGCTCGAGGCCGAGCTTCTCGCCGTAGAACTCGAGCGCTCGTTCCTTATCTCGCGTAGCCAGCGGCACGAAGTCCGTGCGCTCGACACCGGCCCCGGGATTCGTCTGCGGTTCGATCACGTGGGGTTACCCGTCTGTTGGTTGTGACTCAGCGCGGACTCGGCGGCGCCGCGTGGAGGTCGATCGGGCTCGGCCCGAGCGACCGTTCAACCTACAGATCCCTCCATCTGTAGCTGGATCAACCGGTTCATCTCCACTGCGTACTCGAGCGGCAGCTCCTTCGTGATCGGCTCGACGAAGCCGGACACGATCAGCGCCGACGCCTCCGGCTCGGAGAGCCCGCGCGACATCAGGTAGAAGAGCTGCTCCTCGCCGATCTTCGACACGGTCGCCTCG
>DASWGR010000084.1:0-10480 GCA_036393535.1 Gaiellaceae bacterium
GATGTGTCCGCCTGCGCGTGCAGCAAGGGCCAGCCGCTCCGCAACAGCAGCGGCGACCTTGCCGGGGTCCTCGACGATAACGAGCTCGACGTCGTCGCTCACGACTCGCCGGCTGCGAGCTCTTTCGACCGCTCCATCGCCGCCTTCCTCCGCGACCGCCATAGGCGGTCGCTCCGTCGCGTGGAGGAAACCATGTTTCCCCCACGTGCCCCCTTCTTCTTTGGCCCACGCCTCCCAACATGCGTCGCTGCGCGCCGCGTGTTAGGAGGAGAGAGAGTGGGGGAACCTCCCGGTTCCCCCCATCCCCCTCCACGCAGCGCTGGAGCGCGCGTCACGACTCGCCGGCTGCGAGCTCTTTCGAGCGCTCCATCGCTGCCTGAATGGCGTTGAGGAACGCAGCGCGCACGCCTGCTTGTTCGAGCTCGCGGATTGCGTGAATCGTTGTCCCGCCGGGCGACGTCACCGCTTCGCGCAGCTCGACCGGATGCATCTCCTCGTCGCGCAGGAGCTTGGCGGTGCCAAGCATCGTCTGAACGACGAGCTGCGTCGACGTCTCGCGTCCGAGACCGAGCAGGATTCCCGCGTCGATCATCGCTTCCGCGAGCAGCGCGAAGTATGCGGGCCCGGAGCCGGACACGGCCGTGACGGCGTCCATGTAGCGCTCCGGTACGCGCACGACCCTGCCCAGATGTGAGAGCACGTCCTCGGCGAGGTCGAGCTGCTCGTCGTCGGCGTGTGCGCCGGCGCAGATACCGGCGATGCCTTCGTGCACGAGAGCAGGGGCGTTTGGCATGGCGCGCACGACCGGAACGCCCGGTGCGAGGCGTGCCTCGATCTGCGCAGTCGGAATAGCAGCGGCGATCGAGAGGACCGTCTGCTCGGGCGTGAGCAGCCCGCCGATCTCGCCGAGCAGGACGTCGAAGTCCTGCGGCTTGACCGCGATCACGACCAGCCCGGCATCCGTGACCGCCTCGGGGTTGGAGAGAGTTGCCGTGACACCGTGGCGGTCCGCGAGCTCCTTCAGCCGCTCATCGCGCCGCCCGGTGACGACGATGTCTCCCGGCTTCCGCCAGCCCGAGCTGAGCAACCCGGCCAGCAGAGACTCGCCGATCCGCCCGGCGCCGAGAATGGCGATCTTCCGGTTCGCAGCCATGTCCGCAGTCTAAGAACCCAGAGCGCTGAGGTAGTGGCCGAGCGTCTTCTCGTCGCGGAAGACGAACCGCGCCAGCTCGACGGAGGGATGCGCGGCGAGGGCCGCCTGAGTTGCCGCGATTGCGACCGGCGCCGCGAGCTCCACCGGGTAGCCGTACGCACCGGTCGAGATCGCGGGGAACGCAACCGACGTGCAGCCGAGCTCGTCTGCGAGCTCGATCGCGCGGCGGTGGCAGGACGCGAGCAGCTCGGCTTCGCCTGCGTCGCCGCCGCGCCAGATCGGGCCGACCGCGTGCAGCACGTGCCTCGCCGGCAGGGCCCCGCCGGATGTGGGCTTCACGTCTCCGGGGTCGCAGCCGCCGAGCAGGCGGCACTCCTTCAGGATCGAACTCCCACCCGCGCGGTGGATTGCGCCGTCGACTCCGCCGCCGCCGAGCAAGCTGGGATTCGCCGCGTTGACGATCGCGTCGACCTCCTGCTCCGTGATGCCCCCGAGGACGAGCTCGATCACGCGTAGGCCGGTCGCGGGAATCGGACGGGCCGTTCCTCGGGCAGCGGAATCAGCCCGTGCGCGAAGCCCATCGTGAGGTACCGGCCGGCCAGGCCGGCCCATTCGCCGTAGGGCTCGAGCAGCTCGGCGGTTTCGTGCGCCTCCACCCAGCGGCCGCGCAGTCGTGACATCAGCTTCACCAGGGCGAGGTCGCCGACGAGTCCGCGCTCGTGTCGTCCGAGCCCTTCGAGGCAGACCACGCCGGCCGACCACGGTCCCAGCCCTCTCTGTCGCTCGATGAACCCTGCCGCCTTCTCTGTGGGCAGCGTGTGCAGCCGTTCCAGATCGGTGGAGCGGCAGATCCGGACGAGCGCCGCGGCCCGGCTCGCGTGCAAACCGAGCTGCCGCAGCCGGACCGGCGCGAACCGTGCCAGTGATGTGCACGTCGGCGGCGCATGGAGATCGGTCCCGTCGACGCGCGACTCGACGGCGCGCACGACGATGCGCTCGAGCTGCCGTGCTCTGCGCGAGTCGATCAGCTGCCCGCAGAACGCACGCAGCAAGCTCTGCGCCACGGTCGGCAGCCGCAGCTGCCGCATGCCCTGGAACCGTGTCGCCGTCTCGCCGATGAGTGGATCGCGCGCGAATCGGCGGAGGAACTCGGTGTGATCGGCATCGACGGCGAGGACGAATCGCAACCGTTCCAGTCCTTCTTCGCTGGCGGCGCCCAGCACCACGCTCCCATCCAGCGTCTGCCGCGCCGTCGCAACCTCCACGCGCTCGCCGACACGCAGCGCCGTCGTCAACGTCCCGTCACGGACGTGCCGCGTTGCATCGCTCGCGTGCCTCATGCAGAGAGCGAGCGTGTACGGGCCGGCGGGGCGAAAGACCCGCTCGAGGGTCAACTGTTGCGGTGTGCTGCGGTCTCGGCGTCCACGCCGAGATCGTACGCGCGGCGGAGGATCGGCTCCGCCTCGTCGCCGCGTCCTTGTGCCTGCAGGAGCGAGGCCCATTCAAGGGACGCTTGGCCGGCGCTATAACGGCGACCGTGCACGGTCAAGAGGTCGATCGCGCGACGATAGGCCACGTCGGCTGTCTCCAGGTCGCCCTGCAGCACCAGGCCTGAAGCGAGCGCCCAGCAGGCTGCGCCCTGCTCGTCGCCGTGAGAATCGCCAAAGATCGCGATCGCGTCGCGCGCTGCCTCGACCGCCCGGTCGCCGTCGCCCTCGAGCGCGCCGAGTCGCGACTGACCGATCCGCAACATGCCGATGTCCCGCGACTCCGCGTGGGGCGCGAGCAGGCGCTCCGCCACGCTCAGAAGCTCGCGGGTTTCGTCGGCCCGCTTCTCGCTGGACTCGATACCCGCAGCCAAGAGGTAGCCGCGTGCCAGCTGCAACGTGTCGTCTGTCGCCTCCAGCAGTGCCATTGCCTTGCGGATGTGGTGCAGCGCTTCCGCAGATCGTCCCTCGATTGCTGCAACGCGGCTGACCGCCCAGAGTAGGCGAATTCGGCTGTGCGGGTCGTCGAGCGAGCCCGCCTCCTGGAGCGCGTCCATCACGACGCTTCGTGCCCGGTCGTATTCGCCCGCATCGCTCAATGCGTAACTAAGAAGGGTTGCGAACCTGATCCGAACCGTGCGGTCCGTAGGCGCAGCTTCTCTAACTTCTCCGAGACAGCGTTCGAAAAGTCGACCAGCGCGGTCCGCCGCGCCAAGCGCCGCATAGGACTGGCCCAGCGTGGCATAGACGTCGGGCCGCATCTGTGGGGATGGAGGCTCCTCGGCCAGTGCGGTTTCCAGGCGCTCGACTGCATCGAGATGGTTGCCGCGATACGCCGCAGCGAAGCCCAGGCCGATTGCCGCGCGCGTAGCGGCCGCACGATCACCGGCCGCGCGGGACTCGTCGAGAAGTTTTTCGAGCTTCTTCTCCGCCTCGCGCGTGTCGCCCGCGAGCCGAAGCTCGAGCTCGGCGTCGGTGAGTCGAAGCTCCCGATCATCGATCTCGCGAATGTCTCGCCCTGTCTCGAGGTATTCGACCGAGACACCAAGCTTCTGCGACAGCTTCCTCAACGCCTTGACGGACGGCGTGCGGGCACCAGCCTCGATGCGAGAGATGTAGGCGTATGAGACGCCTGGGGACGAGAGGTCACGTTGCGACAACCCACGTTCCACGCGCAGGCGCTTCAGGCGCGCGCCCACGCCCTCCGTAGGGTTGTCCCCGGACACTGACGGGATCATTAGGAGTTTTCGGACATAAGTCAAATTCGTTGTAGGCTCCTGCACTAGTCAATCGGCGCTTCCTCATGACAACATGATCCCCAGTCTGCGGGAAGAAGGGGAGGAGGTACCCATGCATCCGTGGGGCGAATAAGAGTTCCTGATCGTGGCGGGGGCGCCGCTGCGTCCCCGCCACGCTTTAGTCTCGCCTGATGGCTTCGGGGCTCGCGGTCGGGGTCTACGGGCTCCTGCTCGTCCCCGGCGCGGTCCTCGTGTGGCGAAGGCCTGTGGTCGCGCTGTACGCGTGGGTGGTCGGCCTGGCCGCGCACAACGCCGTGATGGCAGCGCTTTACGGTGCGGGCGTTCGGGGCGGGGCCCTGACTGCCCTCCAGGCGTGGAAGGAGATCCTGCTCGGCGTCGCGCTCGCGCGGGTCGCCGTCGAGGTCCTCCGCACCGGCCGGCTTGCCTTCCGGATTCACCCCGCCGACGTGCTTGCAGTCGCGTTTGCAGCACTCGTCTGCGTATACGCGCTCCTCCCGCAGGACTGGCTCGGCGGGACGGCCGACCGGTCGGCGGTCGGCCTCGCGCTCAAACACGATCTGGTTCCCGTTGGCGCGTACTTCCTCGGCCGCTCTGTGATCCTCCGCGGCGAGGAGCTTGTCCGGCTCGTCTGGACCGTCGTCGGTACGGCAGCCGCGGTCTCCGTGCTCGGGCTCCTCGACGACTTCTTCGTTCCGATCTCCTGGTGGCGCGACTCCGCGGTCGTCGACTACTTCCACAAGCACCTCGGCTACGACTACCACGGCACCGGCCGCTTGCCGGAGAACTTCGTGTTCAACAACGGCGGCGATGCGGCGGGGTTCTACCGCCGGCTGGTGTCGACCTTCCTCGGGCCACTCGCGAGCGCGTACGCGTTCGTCGTGGCGCTGTTGCTCGGCGCGGCCTTCCTCCGTCGGCCGCGCATCCTGATCCCGTTGAGCGCGGTGATCTTCGCGGGCCTGCTCTTCACCTTCTCCCGTTCGTCACTGCTTGCGCTCGCCGCCGGCTTTGTCGTGCTCGCGTTCGTCAACCGGCGGTGGTGGCCTGTTGCTGCCGCAATCGTGACACTCGCGGTCAGCATTGCGTGGGTACACGTCTTCCCGCACGTCGCGCCGCAAGGGAAATGGACGCAGCAGGACCTGGTGCAGCAACGCAACAACGCGAAGCAACAGCCGGGCGCGAGCGGCAGCGCCGGCAGCATCGACGAGCCTTCGATTCATAGCCACTGGATCAGCCTCCGCGAGGGGGTGCGCACCGTCGTCCACCATCCGCAGGGATTCGGTCTCGGCAACGCGGGCCAGACGGCGTCACGTACCGGCACCGTGATCAAGGCCGGAGAATCGAACTACACCGAGATCGGCGCCGAGACCGGGTTGTTCGGCGCGCTGATCTGGATCGCCTGGGGACTAGCGATCTTCGCGGCTCTCGTCGCGACGTCGCGACGCACGCGCTGGTGGGCGGCGGCAGGCGTTGCGGCAGGGTTCGGGGCGGCGCTCGTGCTCGCCGTTCAGACGGATGTGATCGGCGACCCGTGGATGGCGTACTGCCTTTGGGCTCTCGCCGGCATCGCTCTTAGGCCGCTGCCTATCCTCCGAGAATGAGCTCGCCCGCGCAGGTCCCCGAAGCGCAGCAACAGCGCGTGCGGGTGATCTTCGGCGCACTGATCCTCGTCTTCCTGCTCGCGTCCCTCGACCAGACGATCGTGTCGACCGCGCTGCCGACGATCGTCGGCGAGCTGGGCGGCCTGCAGCATCTGTCGTGGGTCGTGACCGCGTACCTGCTCGCCTCGACCGTGTCGGGGCCGCTTTACGGAAAGTTCGGCGATCTGTACGGACGGAAGATCGTCCTGCAGACCGCGATTGTCATCTTCCTCATCGGCTCCGCGCTGTGCGGGCTGAGCCAGAACATGGCCGAGCTGATCGGCTTCCGGGCGCTGCAGGGTCTCGGCGCCGGCGGTCTCATCGTGACGGCGATTGCGGTGATCGGCGACGTGATTCCGCCGCGGGACCGCGGCCGCTACCAGGGGATCTTCGGTGGAGTCTTCGGTGTGTCGACGATCATCGGGCCCCTGCTCGGCGGATTCTTCGTCGACAATCTCTCCTGGCGCTGGATCTTCTACGTCAACCTGCCGATCGGAGCGGTGGCGTTCGTCGTCATCGGCGCCGTCTTCCGCGTTCGGCCCGCGCCGAAGCAACACAAGGTCGACTACCTCGGCGCGGCGCTGCTGGCGGGCGGCCTCTCCGCAGTCGTCCTCTTCACCAGCCTTGGCGGCACAACGTGGCCGTGGAACTCGCTGCAGATCATCGCACTGATCGTGATCGGGATCGCCGCGATTACCGCGTTTGTGTTCGTCGAGTCGCGTGTCCCTGAGCCCATTCTGCCGCTGTCACTCTTCCGCAACCGCACCTTCGCAGTGACGAGCGCCGTGGGCTTCATCGTCGGGCTCGCGCTGTTCGGCGCGGTGACCTATCTGCCGCTCTATCTGCAGATCGCCAAAGGGGTGAGCCCGACCAAGTCGGGCCTTCAGTTGACGCCGATGATGCTGGGCCTGCTCGTGACGTCCGTGCTCAGCGGCCAGTTGATCAGCCGCTGGGGGAGGTACCGGATCTTTCCGATCATCGGGACGGCGGTCGTCACGGTCGGAATGATCCTTCTCTCTCGTCTCGGCGTCGGCACGAGCCTTTGGGTGGCCGCGCTCGACATGGTCGTCCTCGGGCTGGGGCTCGGGCTGGTGATGCAGGTTCTCGTGCTCGCCGTACAGAACGCTGTCGATTACAAGTACCTCGGTGTTGCCACATCCGGCTCGACGATGTTCCGGTCGATCGGCGGCTCGATCGGCGTCTCCCTGTTCGGCGCAATCTTTGCCAATCGCCTGAACACCGAACTGGCGCAGCGGTTTCCGCCGAGCGTGCATCTTCCCACGACGACAGCGCCCGCGACGATCCGCGTACTGTCGCCGGCCGTGCGCGATCTCTACGCGCACGCGCTGACCGCAGCGCTCTCACCGGTCTTCTTCGTCGCGGCCGTCATCAGCTCCGTCGCGTTTCTCCTGGCGTTGTTGCTTCCGGACATTCCTCTGCGACAGACGAGCACGGCAGAAGGGATCGGCGAGACCTTCGCCACGCCGACTCACGTCGATTCCGAGCGGGAGCTGGAGCGCGTCCTGAGCGTGATCGCGCGTCGCGACCAACGGTGGCGTGCCTACGAGGAGTGGGTGAACCGCGCCGGGGTCGGCCTCGATCCGACGGAGGCTTGGCTGCTTGCGCGCACCGGTGAGCGGGCACCCGCTTCCGTACAGCAGATCGCGGAGGCGACGGGCGTCGACGCAGAAGCCGTGCGCCGGACGATGGAACACTTGGAGCAGCAGGGTCTGGTCGCGAGTAGACAGGGGGACTACGACCTCACTGCAGAGGGACGTCGCGTCTTCGAAGCGCTCGTCGCCGTGCGACGCGCCACGCTCGAGGAGCTGGTGCGTGACTGGTCTCCGCAAGACCACGCGCAACTCGCGCCCGTGCTCGACCGGCTTGCCCGCTCGCTCGCCAGCGAGATACCGACTCGCGCCTGAGGGCGCGCTGTACCCTCAAGGACATGGCGATCGATCCGCGCGTCGACATCGGCCACGTCCACCTGAAGGTGAGCGACATCGACCGCGCTCTTGCCTTCTATCGTGACGTCCTCGGCTTCGAGGAGATGCAGCGCTATGGCGACCAGGCTGCGTTCATCTCGGCCGGCGGCTACCACCATCACATCGGTCTGAACACGTGGGAGTCCAAGGGCGCGCCACCGCCGCCGCGCGGGACGACCGGCCTCTACCACGTGGCGATTCGCTATCCGGACCGCAAGGCGCTTGCGCAGGCGCTGAAGCAGGTCGTCGAGGCCGGGATCCCGCTCAGCGGCGCGACCGATCATGGCGTGAGCGAGGCGATCTACCTCCGTGATCCGGACGACAACGGCATCGAGCTCTACCGCGACCGTCCGCAGGAGGAGTGGCCGCGCGCGCCTGACGGCAGCATGTCGATGGTCTCGGAGCCGCTCGACCTCCAGGAACTGCTGGCCGAAGCGGACTGACGATGCACCTCAGTCGCCGTCGACTCGCGACCGTCCTGGGCCTCTTCCTCGCGTCGCTCTTCTGCATTGCACTCGTCTTCGTGCGCAACGCGCACACAGGCGACGTCAACTTCCGCTACCTGATCTGGAATCTCTTCCTCGCGTGGATTCCCTTTGCGCTTGCGGTCTTCGTCTACGACCGCTGGCGGCGGCGTCGCGGCGGCATGCTCCTCCTCGTCCTCGGTGCGCTCTGGCTCCTGTTCTTTCCGAACGCGCCGTACATCGCGACGGACGTCGTCCATCTGCAACACGATCCGCTGTCTCCGTACTGGTACGACGCGGTCACGATCGCTGCCTTTGCCTGGATGGGCGTGCTGCTCGGCTTCGCGTCGCTGTACCTGATGCAGACCGTGGTTCGTCAGTGGCGCGGCGTGGTCGCCGGCTGGATCTTCGCCTTCTTTGCGATTGGCCTTGGCTCGCTCGGGATCTATCTGGGCCGCTTCCTGCGCCTGAACAGCTGGGACGCAGTGGAGCACCCAAGCGTCCTGCCGAGGATCCTCCACGCTGTCGCGCGCAACCCCTTCGCCTATCAAGAGGCGATCGCAGTCACGCTCCTGTTCACGTTGGCGCTGAGCTTTGCGTACTTCCTGCTCTACAACTTCGCGGCGGTCGGTCTGGAGCTCGACGCAGAACGCTGATCGTCCGCCGGGCGGTTGCGCTACAACTAGGACGTGGCCTCCAAGCCCGTCGAGCAGCTCGATTCCGTCGTGATCCGGTTCGCCGGGGACTCCGGCGACGGGATGCAGCTGACCGGCGGCCGCTTCACCTCCGAGACGGCCCTGATCGGCAACGACCTGGCCACATATCCGGATTTTCCGGCCGAGATCCGCGCGCCGGCAGGCTCACTTCCGGGCGTTTCCGGTTTTCAGCTCCACTTCGCCGACCACGACATCCTCACGCCGGGCGACCAGCCGAACGTCCTCGTTGCCATGAACCCCGCGGCACTGAAGACGAACCTCAACGATCTGCCGCCGAGCGGGATCCTCGTCGTTGACAAGGATGCGTTCACCGACCGCAATCTGACCAAGGCGGGCTACGACGGCAATCCGCTCGAGGACGGATCGCTCGAGTCGTTCGAGGTCCATGCGATCCCGCTCACGTCGATGACGATCGAGGCGCTCAAGGAGATCGAGGGCATCACGAAGCGGGAGGCGGAGCGCGCCAAGAACATGTTCGCGCTCGGGCTGATGTCCTGGCTCTACGGGCGCCCCACCGAGGGGACGATCGCGTTTCTCGAGTCGAAGTTCGCGAAACGGCCCGAGATCGCCGCGGCGAACGTGAAGGCGTTCCAGACCGGGTACGCGTTCGGCGAGACCACCGAGGCGTTCGCTGTGCAGTACGAGGTCAAGCCGGCGACGATGAAGCCGGGTCTCTACCGCAACATCACAGGCAACCAGGCGCTTGCGTACGGGCTCATTGCAGCGTCCGTGAAGTCAGGCCTGCCATTGTTCCTCGGCGCGTACCCGATCACGCCGGCGTCGTCCGTCCTCGAGGAGCTTGCGCGCCACAAGAACTTCGGCGTGCGCACATTTCAAGCGGAGGACGAGATTGCAGCCGTCGGCGCGGCGCTCGGCGCGAGCTTCGGCGGCTCGCTCGGCGTCTCCACCTCGAGCGGTCCCGGCATCGTTCTGAAGCAAGAAACGATCGGGCTCGGAATCACGCTCGAGCTGCCGCTCGTGATCGTCGACGTCCAGCGCGCGGGACCGTCGACCGGCATGCCGACGAAACCGGAACAGGCGGACCTGCTCGGAGTCATGTTCGGCCGAAACTCCGAGTCGCCGGTGCCGGTGATTGCGGCGGCGACACCGTCGGATTGTTTCGACGCCGCGCTCGAGGCCGCGCGCATTGCTGTCAAGTACCGCACGCCCGTCTTCCTGCTCTCGGACGCGTACCTCGCGAACGGCTCAGAGCCGTGGCTGCTCCCAGATGTCGACGCGATTCCGCCGATCGAGCCGAACTTCGCGGAGGCGAACGGCGAGGACTTCCAGCCGTACCGCCGCGACGAGCAGACGCTTGCGCGCCCATGGGCGATCCCCGGCACGCCTGGCCTTGAGCACCGCATCGGCGGGCTCGAGAAGCAGGACGTCACCGGCAACGTCAGCTACGACCCTGACAACCATGACTTGATGGTGCGGCTGCGCGCGCAGAAGGTCGCCGGCATCGCGCAGGACATCCCGGAGCTCGAGGTCGACGACCCGGACGGCGCGAAGACGCTCGTCCTCAGCTGGGGCGGCACGTATGGTTCGGTCGCCGCAGCCGTGCGTCGTGTCCGCGGGGCCGGCAAGACGGTCGCTCACGCGCATCTGCGCTACCTCAATCCATTTCCGCGCAACACAGGCGAGATTCTGCGAGCCTACGACAAGGTGCTAGTCCCGGAGATCAATCTCGGCCAGCTGCAGAAGCTCGTTCGCGCGGAGTTCCTCGTCGATGCGACGGGCTTCAACCTGGTGCGAGGGATTCCGTTCCGCGCCGGCGAA
>DASWGR010000085.1:0-21885 GCA_036393535.1 Gaiellaceae bacterium
GCGAGCACCAGGACGGGTGTCGACCACGCCCCGTGACCGGCGCTGAAGTCGCCGGCGACCCACCAGAAGTAGTGCAATACCGAGGCCGGTGACCCGAGTTGCGGCCCGCCGCCGCCGACGCCGACGTCGAAGCGGGCGCGCAACACGAGGTCGGCCCACCAGAAGGGGATGCCGGCGATCCCCACCGCGCCGAGCGTCACGAGGGCCGGGCGCAGACGCCTTCGACGGAGGACGACGAACAGTCCTTGCGCGGCGACGACGAGCGCCGCGTACGGATGGCTGGCGAGCATCAGCAGCAGGGCGACGCCCCAAAGTGCAAACCGGCGTCGACCGCCACGGTCGAGCGCGGACAACAGCCCCAGGAACGAGAGCAGGCTCGTGAACAGGAACAGGCTGTACATCCGCCCGTAGATTCCATGGAACAGGAGCACCCAGGTTCCCGAGGCGAGTGCGGCCGCGACGACTCCGACGGTCCGGTCGGCGAGTCGAGCGCCGAGCAGTGCGATCAGCGGGACGCTCGCGACGGCGAAGACCAGCGAGACGATGCGGAGGCCGGTCAGCCCACCGCCGAGATGCACGACCAGCCACGCGAAGCCGAAGTGAAGCGGCGCGCCGCCGCGCTCCGCGATGACCGTGCGCAGCACGTGGCCGAGCGAGCCGCGGCCGACGAAGAGCGCGAGCGCCTCGTCTTCGTGGGGTGGCCACGTCCGCAAAAACCAGCCCAGGACCCCGGCCAACGCCGCCGCGATCGCGGCCGTCGCCGGCCAGAAGGCGTCCACCTCCCGCAGCTGGATGGGCTTTCTCTTGACGGTGTCTAGGCCGATAGCGCTGCTAGCGTCCTAAATCTCGTGCCCACGTACGAATACAAGTGTCCGAACGGGCACGTCTTCGAAGTCTTCAAGCGCATCGCCGACCCGCCGCCGGAGGCCTGCCCGGTCTGCGGAGCGTCGCCCGTCCAGACCGTGCTCTATCCCGTCCCGGTTCACTTCCGCGGCTCCGGTTTCTATTCGACCGACTACGGGCGGGGCGGGCGCAAGCGGGACCGGGCGAAGGAATCGTCCTCGGAGTCGGGATCCGACTCGGGCTCAGGCGACAAGTCCGGCGACAAGAAAGAGAAGCCCGCAGACAAGAAGAAAGCCGCCGAGGGCTAGTCTCAGGCCTCTACCGGAACTGCCGGTTGCCGACAACGCAGCCGGGGCCGTACTGACCCGATCCCGGCGGGGGGGGCTGGGGTGCTGCGCGGCCGGTGACCATCTGCACCACGGAGAGGTTGTCTTCGTTTCCGACGATGACGGACGCGCCGCCGATCGATGTCGCCGTCCCGCCGAGCCGGCAGTGGAGGGCGTTCTGCTGACCCGCGCGCTTCAGCACCCAGCCGAGCTGGGTGAACTGCCACGCACTGAGGTCCGTGGTCAGAGGCTTCAGCAGGGAGTCGCCGTTGAACGGCAGCTTCAGGACCGTTCCGAAGCCGAGCAGCTTGGCCATGACGGCACGTATCACCGCCTGCTGCCGCAGGCCGCGGGTGATGTCGCTGTCCGCCGGATTGAGCTGGTTCTCACGGATGCGCGAGTAGATCAGGGCGCGCTGTCCGTTCATGTGCTGCATGCCCTTATGGAACCGGTAGCCCTGCCAGCGCGTACAGGTTGAGGCTTTGTAGGGGCAGTCGAACTTGTTGGACAGGATCGGCGCCGGCACGTTGATGTCAACGCCGCCGATGTTGTCGATCAGGCTCTTGAAGCTCCGGAAGTCGACGATCATCACGTGGTTGATCTCGAGCCCCGTGAGGCTCTCGATCGTCCGGACCGTCAGTGCGGCACCGCCCAGCTGGAATGCCGAGTTGATGCGGTCCTCGCCGTGCCCCGGAATCGGCACACGCAGATCGCGCGGGATCGAGAGGTACACGAGCCGGTGCCGGCTCGGATCCGTGCGCAGAACCATGATCGAGTCCGAATGGTTCAGGCTTGCCCGCCGGTCGGTGTTCTCGTGGTCGCGGCCGAGCAGGAGCATCGTCGTCGGGTTCGAGAGCAGCAGTCCCTTCTGGTTCGCGAGCACAGGCGGCACCGACTTGTCGAGCCGTGCGTTTGCCTTCTGGACCCCATGGCGGAAGGACAGGTAGCCCGCGATCCCCCATACGGTCGTGAGCACCAGGAGCACGACGAGGCCAATGGCGATCCGGCGCTTCCAGCTCCAACGCCGGCGCGGCCTGCGGATCTTCGGCTCGCGGGGGCCGCGTCCGTTCCGGTCGGGCCGCGCCTTCTCCGGACGCTCCAGCGGCACCTTCCCCTTGACGCGCCCGCCCCGGTAGACGCGGTAGGGCTTCTCTTCGGTCGCCATCGAGCCAGAAGGGTAGTCCCAGCCGCCGACAGGCGGATTGGCCAGGTTCCTGTGGTCGATGCCGCACGACTACATCACCGCAAGCTGACCCGTTGCGAGGGCTTTTGGGCTAGTCGCCGAACTGAACGTGCAAATGCCGTAGCGCGAGCAGGATCTGGTTGATAGGAGGGCACTTGAATGCGGTCGTTTCCTAAGGCGTCATCACATAGCCGGCGCGGGCTCGGGCTCTTGTACACCGTCTGCCTGCTGGCCGGTGCGGCACTCGCTCTGTCGTCTACAGCATCGGCCTCGTCGATCGTGTCCGCCGGTCCGCTGACGTCGATCACCATCAGCGCCGACCTGAATTGCAACGTCTTCCATACGGGCGACTTCAGTCCCGAGTGGTTCGGCGGCACCGCGTGCGGCACGCTTGCGGTCGACCAGTCGACGGCGACGCTCTACGGCCCCCTCAGCATCCCTGCCGGAGGTGGCGCGAGTCCAAGGACGGCGTTCACGCCGATCAGCCAGGTGGGCCCGACGGGGACCGGCACAACCCTTGACCCGTTCAAGATCGTGACGGTCGCCGGTCTCGGTGTAAGTGGGCTGACGATCACCCAGACGGACTCGTACGTCGTCGGCCAGGAGTCGTACCGCACCGACGTGCAGATCTCGAACTCGAATCTCACCTCCAGGGCCGTCCAACTGTACGCGGCCGGGGACTGCTATTTGCAGAGCTCGGATTTCGGGTTCGGGCGCGTCGACGGCAGTGCGATCGCGTGCACGGCAACCTCGGATCCAGCCAGCCGGATCGAGCAGCTGTTCCCGCTCACCTCCGGCAGCAGCTACATGGAGGCCAGGTACAGCACGATGTGGTCGCAAATCGGTGCACAGGCGGCAGGGCCGAACACGTGCATCTGCGCCACCCTCGAGGACAACGCGATCCTGCTCAGCTGGGACGTGACCGTCCCCGGCGCAGGCTCGGCCACCGTTTCCCACCTGACGACGTTCTCGCCGCTCGGTTTCGCGCCGCTCTCGACGATCAAGACCGCCGACTCGTCCACTGTGGCCGCCGGCGGCCCCGACGGGTACACGATCACGATTCACAATCCGAACGCGTCCCCGGTGGTCGTGAACGCCGTCGCGGACGCGCTCCCAGCTGGGTTCGCGTATGTGGCGAGCTCGACAACTGGAGCGACCACGGCAGACCCGACGATCTCGGCTCAGACCCTGACCTGGAACGGCTCGTTCAGCGTGCCCGCCGGCGGAGACGTCACCTTGCATTTCAACGTCACGGCGTCGAGCACGCCCGGGACGTACTACAACAATGCAGGTGGCGACGCCGGAGCGGTGGCGGTCGCGGCGACCGGCGACACGGCTCCGATCACGGTCGAAGCAGGCGACCAGCCAATCACCGCGAGCGGGACGACCTTCTCTGCGACCGAGGCGGCGAGCTTCAGCGGCGAGGTCGCCACCTTCACCGATCCGGACGCCGCCGCAACGGCGAGCGAGTACTCGGCAACGATCGACTGGGGCGACAGCTCAGCCACGACAGCCGGGACGATCGGCGGCTCAGCGGGCAGCTTTAGCGTTTCGGGTATGCACACGTACACGGAAGAAGGGTCGTATCCCGTGACCGTGACGATCACGGACGTCGACGACGCGGGCAACTCCGCCACCGCGAACTCGACGGCCACCGTCGCAGACGCCGCGCTCCACGGCGGTACGTTGACGGTGCCGTCCTCGACGTCTCTGGGGAACCCGACGAACGTCTCGTTCAGCTTCAGCGACGACAACACAGGGGCGCCGGCGAGCGACTTCACGGCCACGATCGACTGGGGCGACGGCCCCAGTTCGTTCGGCGTCATCGTCGGCTCGGGCGGCGGTTACGCGGCCAGCGGTAGCCACACCTACGCCGCAGAAGGCCCGTACACGATCACTGTGACGGTCGTCGACGACGGCGGCAGTACGACCGGCGCCACCGCCGCCACCTCAGTCGTCGTCGTACCGCCGGCGGATGCTCTCTCAGCGGGCTACTGGAAGAACCATCAGGCGCACACGACGTCACTGCTGTCGATCACGCTCGCCAGCTACACGGTGGGCACGTTCGCGGATGCGACGGCCGTGTTCGCCAACATGAACTGCGGCAAGTCGTCGGCGAACGACGCGGCCGGCTGCCTGGCCGCACAGCTCTTGGCGGCGAAGCTGAACGTGCAGAACGGTGCAGGCACCTGCATCGCTCCGACGATCGCGAGTGCGGACGCGTTCTTGTTTTCGATCGGCTACACAGGGCCGAACGCCACCTACACACTGACGGCGGCACAACGGGCGCAGGCGATCCAGCTGAAGGATCTGCTCGACACGTACAACAACGGGCTGGGTTGCTACTAGTTCCGACGCTGCCCGGAGGAAGTCGAAGCTCCTGAGCAAGGTGAAGGGTGCCGGCGCGAACCGGTCCCCTTCGCGAGCCAGTAGGGTAGCCGCGCACTTTGAACGAAAAACGCGTCATCGGCCTCGACCTCGGCGGCACGAAGATCCTCGCGGGGGTCGTCGACCGGGACGGGCACGTGGAGCAGCGCCGCGAGCATCCGACCCCAACCACCTCCCAGGACGAGCTGCTGGCAGGACTGGACGCAGCCGTCGAGGAGCTCTTGACCGACGAGATCGTTGCGCTTGGGTTCGGTCTCCCGTCTCCGATCGACCAGCGGTCGGGCCGGGCCCTACAGTCCGTGAACATCCCGCTGAAGGACATGGACTTTCGCGAGCGGATGGAGGAGCGCTTCAGCCTCCCGGTCGGAATCGAAAACGATGCGAACGCTGCCACCTACGCTGAATTCCGTTTCGGCGCAGCGCGCGACGTCGACACGATGATCATGCTCACCCTCGGCACGGGCTGCGGAGGCGGCGCGGTCATCGACGGGAAGCTCTACCGCGGCTGGGCCGAGTTCGGGCACATCGTGATCGAGTACGACGGACTGCCTTGCCAGGGGACGTGCACGGGACGCGGGCATCTGGAGGCGTACGTCACCGGGGTCGCGGCGGGCAAGCTCGCGGCGGCGGAGTTCGGGCCCGCGGTCGACGCGCACCGGCTCGTGCGGCTTGCGAACGAAGGAGAACCGCGTGCGGTCGAGATTCTCGACGGCATCGGCCGCCGCCTGGGCGCCGGCATCGGGAGCCTCGTGAACATCTTCAACCCGGAGCTGGTCGTGATCGGCGGCGGCTTCGCGGCCGCCGGCGACTTCGTGCTCGACCCCGCGCGCGAGATCTTGCGCCGTGAGGCGCTCGCGCGCGCCGGCTATCGCGTCCCGATCGTCCGTGCAGAGCTCGGGACCGCGGCCGGGTTGATCGGCGCCGGCCTCGTGGCGTTCGACGCAGTCGGTTAGCAACGTGCCGCTCGCCGTCTGCGCGACGCCGATCGGGAACCTCGACGACGTGACGCTGCGCCTCCTCGAAGAGCTCCGCTCCGCCGACGTCATCCTCTGTGAGGACACGCGACGTACCCGCGTGCTACTCGACCGGCATGGGATCTCCGGTCCGAAGCTCCTCTCCTACCACGAGCACAACGAGGCCAAGCGGACCGCGGAGCTCCTGCCACGGCTCGAAGCGGGAGAGCGTGTTGCTCTCGTGAGCGACGCCGGCATGCCCGGGATCAGCGATCCCGGCGCCCGACTGGTCGAGGCGGCGCTCGAGCAGGGTGTGCCGGTGACAGTGCTTCCCGGGCCAACGGCAGTGGAGACGGCTCTCGTTGCCAGCGGGTTCACAGCCGATCGCTACCAGTTCGTCGGCTTCCTGCCGCGCCGTGCAGGTGCCCTGGCGTCGTTGTGGCGTGAGCTTGCAGGCTGGACCGATCCCGTCGTCGCGTTCGAGTCGCCGCAGCGCCTCCCCGCGACGCTGCGCTCGCTCGCCGAACTGCTGCCTGGGCGGGACGTCGCAGTCTGCCGCGAGCTGACGAAGAAGTTCGAAGAGGTGGTGCGAGGGCCGGCCGCCGAGGTGGCCGCGCGCTTCGTAGAACCGCCGAAAGGCGAGATCACCCTCGTCCTCGGGCCGGGCAGGGAGGAACACGACGTCGCCGGCGCGCTCGAGGCCGTCGTCGAGCTGGTGGCTGCGGGAGTCCCACGCCGGCAGGCTGCCGACGTCGTGTCGCGACTCACGGGAACGTCCCGTAACGAGCTCTACCGTTGTACTTTGTAGCCAGTATTGACAACAAACATCGGTCTTGCTACGGTCGCTTTGTTCTCAAGATTGGCAACAAGGAGGAATCGTGCGACGACTTGCGATCCTGGTCATTTGCGCGTGTGCGCTCCCCGTCTCCGACGCGCGCGCCTGGACGTGGCCTGTCGACGGCCCAGTTTTGCGGCCGTTCTCGTTCGACCACGCACACCCTTACGCGGGCGGGCAGCACCGAGGAGTCGACCTCGGCGCGCCCAGCGGCAATCCGGTGCTCGCCCCCGTTGAGGGCGTCGTGTCCTTTGCCGGGACCGTGCCGACCGGCGGGAAGACCGTGTCGATCCAGACCTCTTTCGGCTATACGGCCACGCTCGTCCACCTCGGCTCGATCGGCGTGACCCGCGGGGCGCTCGTGGGGGAAGGGTCGGTTGTGGGGACAGTGGGGCCGAGTGGCGTGGTCGAGCAGACGGAGCCGTACGTGTACTTCGGGGCGCGGGTCACGAGCGATCCGCAGGGCTACGTCGATCCGCTGACCTTGCTGCCTCCGCGCGTCGCGTCTGCGCCGGCGCCTGCCCCTGAGGCAGCGGCTGTTGCGGTTGCGGACACCGCCGGCTCCATCGAGCCCGTGGCGTCGGCTCCCGCGGCCGAAGCCGCGCCCGTTGCCGCGCCGGTTGTTGACGCCGCTGCGAGCCCTGCTCCCGAAGCCGCCGGAGCTGCACCTCCAAGCGCAGCCGCACCGGTCGAGCCGAGGATCGCGAGCGGCGAAACGTCGACGATCCGGCCGGAGGTGACCTCGCCCGTCAGGTCCGAGTTGGCTTCGCCCGGCTCAGTAGCCGCGCCCGCGGCAGCGGCGCCACAGGCGCGGTCGCAGGGCTCACTGGTTGCGATCCACGCGGCGCAACCTCACCCGGCCGGCCGGGCGGCGCGGGTCGCGTGGCGCTCGTTCGACGACGCCCAGGCGCAGATCTCGCAGACAACGGCCCAGTCGACCGGCCTCGGCTGGCGACTCCCGGCAGGGCTGGCCGTCGCAGTCATCGCGGGCGTGGTCGCACTGCGTCTGCGTCGGAAGCCGCTCGACACGCTCCCTATCATGGATTCAGGTGACCAACTTCTACATCACGACACCGATCTATTACGTCAACTCGACGCCCCACATCGGCCACGCGTACACGACGATCGCGGCGGACATCCTCACGCGCCATCACAAGCAGCGGGGCGACGAGACGTTCTTCCTGACGGGAACGGACGAGCACGGCTCCAAGGTCTACCGGGTGGCAGAGGAGCAGGGGCTCGACCCGAAGACGTACGTCGACCAGATCGCCGAAGCCTGGAAAGAGCTGCCTAGGCTCGTCGATGCCGATTACGACTTCTTCATCCGGACGACGGACGATGGGCACAAGCGCTTTGTCCAGGAGTTCATCCAGCGGATCTACGACAACGGTTACATCTACCAGGACGTCTACTCCGGTCTCTACTGCGTCGGCTGTGAAGAGTTCAAGGCGGAGGCCGAGCTGGTCGACGGCAAGTGCCCGATTCACGGCACCGTGCCCGAGCGAATCGAGGAGACGAACTACTTCTTCAAGCTCTCTGCCTTTCAGCAGCCGTTGCTCGACCTCTATGACACGCGGCCGGACTTCGTCCTGCCGCGCTTCCGTTACAACGAGGCGCGCTCGTTCATCGAGGGTGGCCTGCAGGACTTCAGCCTCAGCCGCGCGGGCCACCCCTGGGGCGTCCCGGTCCCGTGGGACGACAGCCAGGTCGTCTACGTGTGGGTCGATGCGCTCATCAATTATGTGAGCGCACTGACCTACGCTCGGGAGGGCGAGGACCTCCGCGAGAAGTTCTGGCCCGAGGTGCGCCACCTGCTGGCCAAAGACATCCTGCGCTTCCACTGTGTGTTCTGGCCCGCTCTGCTTTTGGCAGCGGGCTACGAGGTTCCGAAGCAGCTCTTCGTACATGGCTGGCTGCTGCTCGACGACACGAAGATCTCCAAGTCGGTGGGGAACGTCATCGACCCGCTCGATCTCGTCGACGTGTATGGCAGCGATGCAGTTCGCTTCTGGGCGGTGCGGGCCGTTTCGTTCGGGCAGGACGGAAATGTCACGCTCGACAGCCTCCACGAGCGGTACGAGCGCGAGCTTGCGAACGACCTGGGCAATCTCGTCTCGCGCACCACGGCGATGATCGCCCGCTACCGAGAGGGACGGATCCCGGCTGCCACCGGAGCGAGCAAGGTGTCCGAAGCGATCGAAGCGGTCAAACACGAGGTGCCAACCCGGCTCGACGTGTTCGACGTCACGGGTGCGGTCGACGTGATCTGGGATCTCGTTCGCTCACTCAACAAACATGTGGAGGAGACGAAGCCCTGGGAGTTGGCGAAGGACGAAGCGCGCTCGGCTGAGCTCGATCGCGTGCTGTACGACCTGGCCGACGGGTTGCGCGTGGCTGCGGTCGCGCTCGCGGCGTATCTGCCGCGAACCGCTCCGCTGATCCTGCAGGCGCTCCGCCAGTCCGAGGACTTCGCGTGGGAGAACGTCGAGCCTGGGCGCACGGTCCCGGTGGACGGGATCGAACCGGCTGCCCCGCTCTTCCCGCGTGTGGACCGCGCTCCGCTCGCTGCTGCGTGATCGACACGCATGCGCACCTCGACGCGCTCGACGATCCAGCAGCGGCAGTGATCCGCGCCGGCGAAGCCGGAGTGACGCGGATCATCACGATCGGAACGGATCCGACCTCGTGGGCGAAGACGCTCCCGATCGTCGAGGAACACGACGGGGTCTACGGCGTCGCGGGCCTCCATCCCCACGAGGCTGCGGCGAACTTCGACGCGGGCACGCTCGAGCGCCTGCTCGGCCACCCCAGGATCGTCGCCGTGGGGGAGATCGGGCTCGACTATTACCGTGACTACGCGCCGCGTGACGCTCAGACCAAGCTGTTCATCTATCAGCTTGGACTTGCGAAGCGAGCACAGTTGCCGGTCGTCATCCACAACCGTGCCGCGGACGACGACACGGTCTCGATCCTGAGGCAGTGGTTCGACGGGACGGTCGTGCTGCACTGTTTCTCGTCGTTGGCGCTGCTTCCTGAGGCCGTCGAGCACGGCTGGTACGTGTCGTTCGCAGGGAACGTCACCTATGCAAACGCGGAGGACTTGCGCAACGCCGCCCGAGCCGTTCCTGCAGAGTTGATTCTCTCCGAGACGGACTGTCCGTATCTCGCACCGCAGCCGATGCGGGGCAAGACGAACGAGCCCGCGTACGTCGTCCACACCGTCGCCGCGCTCGCCGAGGCCCGCGGCGAAGACCCGAGCGCGCTCGCTGCGCAGATCGACGCGAACGCGAGCGCGGCCTTCGGACTGCCGTAACGTGCGCGCGAAGAAGAAGCTGGGGCAACACTTCCTCGTCGACGAGAACATCCTCGGCGTGATCGGGCGGCTCGCGGAGCTCGACTCTGACGATGTCGTGCTGGAGATCGGCCCCGGCCTCGGCGTCCTGACGACGTATCTCGCGGATCGCGTGGCCCAGGTCTATGCCGTCGAGCTCGATACGTCCCTGGGCCCGAAGCTGACCGAGCGGTTGGCGGGCCGACCGAACGTGGAGTTGCGTTTCGGCGATGCGGTGAAGCTTGATCTCGTCGAGGCAGCGCCGGGCGCGTCGAAGCTCGTGGCCAACCTCCCCTACAACGTCGCGACGCCGCTGATCGCCGAGAGCCTCGATCGGCTGCCCGGGATCGAGCTCTGGACCGTGATGGTGCAGCGCGAGGTCGCAGACCGCTTCTTCGCAAAGCCCTCGACCAAGGCGTACGGCGCGGTGTCGGTTCTCGTGCAACTCGTTGCGGAGCGGACGGGATTCCATCCGGTTTCGCCGGCGGTGTTCCGTCCGCGGCCGAACGTCGACTCCGCGCTCGTTGCCTTCCGCCGCACCGGTCTGCCACATGATTTCTGCCGCGTCAAACGAGTGGTCGAGGGCTCGTTCGCGCACAGGCGCAAGCGGCTCGCGAACTCGCTCGAGCTCGCCGGAGTCGCGGCGCGCGGTCCCGCAGAGGCGGCGATCGCGCTGATCGGCCGCGCGCCGAACGTTCGCGCCGAAGAGCTCGCACCCAATGAGTTTCTCGCGCTTGCCGAGGCGTTGCAGTGATGCGCGCACCGGCGGCAGCCAAGATCAACCTGTCGCTGGTCGTCGGTCCGGTGCGCGCAGACGGGAAGCACGAGGTCGTCAACGTCTACCAACGCGTTGCGCTCTCCGACCGGATCGCGGTCGAACGCTCGACCGAGGTGCGCGTCACCGGGTTCGCCGATGACACGCTTGTTCGCCGTGCGCTCGAATGCATGGCTGACGGCAACGGCGCGAGCTTCGCCGCGCGGATCCAGAAGCGCATTCCGGTCGCCGCGGGACTCGGCGGCGGCAGCTCCGACGCGGCGACCGCGTTGCGGTTGGCAAACGCGTTGCGAGCAGAGCCCTATCCGGCTGACCGGCTGCGTGCGTTCGCGCGCGAGCTGGGCGCAGACGTCCCGTACTTCCTGGAGGACGGCCCGCAGCTCGGCACGGGCGACGGCACCGAGCTCGACCTCCTCGAGCTCCCGCAGGATTACTGGATCCTCCTCGTTCTTCCGCGCAAGCTCAAGAAGAGGTCCACGGAGAACGTGTACGCCGACTTCGACGCACGCGGAGGCGAGCGAGGCTACGAGAAACGGCGCGCCGCGCTGCTCGACGCGCTCGAACGCGTCAAGCGTCCCCGCGACCTCGCAGCGCTACCGCCGAACGACCTCGCATCGTCTCCGCTGGCACGGGAGCTCGTGGCGCTCGGTGCGTTCCGAGCCGATGTCACCGGCGCCGGGCCGACGGTCTACGCAGTCTTCCTGCACGGTCACCAAGCGCGCGCGGCGCAGAAGCAAATCTCCCCCGAAGGGCGTACCTGGCTGACGACACCAGCGTGGTACCGTTGATCACGTGGCGTACAGCCAGCCCATGATCGAGGCCGGCAGCACTCGGATCGGCCGCTGGCTGCGCGAACGACGACTGCGTCTCGCGCTTTGGGTCGCCGTGATCGAAGGGCTACTCGTTGCACTCACGGCCGACCTGACGAAGTGGACCGTCCTCGTCATCGGCGTGATCCTGCTTGCCTTCTACATGGTCGCAGGCCGCAACATGCGGTGGGATGTCGCTCGTCAGCTGTCCTGGATCGCCGCCGCGTCGCAGGCGCTCGCGATCCTCGTGGTCATCCTCGCGTTCGTTCTTGGGCTCTTGGCGATCGTTGCGATCGTAGTCTTCGCAATCATCGCCCTCGTGTATCTCTTCTCGGACTCCCGGCGCACCTAAGCTCCCTCTTGTGGGGCGTAGCCAAGTGGTAAGGCAGCGGGTTTTGGTCCCGCGATCCCAGGTTCGAATCCTGGCGCCCCAGCTCTAGTGGCAAGCGATCTCGCAGCCGTCGTCATGGCGGCCGGCCTCGGCACGCGGATGAAGTCCGCCACGCCGAAGCACCTGCACCCGCTGCTCGGGCGGCGCCTTGTCGACTGGGTCGTTGAAGCGGTGCGTCCGCTCGGCGCGGATCCGCTGGTCGTCGTCCTGTCGCCGGAAGCGGCGGGTGCTCTCGAAGGAGTCGAGGTCGCGGTCCAGCACCAACCGCTCGGCACCGGCGACTCACTCCGCGCCGCCCGCGAGAGCGTCGGCGACGCCAAGACGCTCCTCGTGGTGTCAGGCGACCATCCGCGCATCAGCTCGGACCTGCTCGCACAGTTGGTGGCAGAGCACGGCTCTGCCACAGCCACCGTCCTCTCGTTCGAGCCGCCCGATGCGCGCGCGTACGGACGCATCGTCCGCGACGATGACGGCCGCCTGAGGGCGATCGTGGAGGATGCGGATGCAGACGACGCCCAACGGGCGATCGGAGAGGTCAATTCGTCGATCTATGTCTTCGCTGCTGACAAGCTCTGGCCGGTGCTGGAACGGATCGAGCCGGCGAACGCGCAGGGCGAGCTCTATCTCACGGACGCGGTGCGGCTGCTGGTCGAAGGAGGAGAGGAGGTTGTCGTGTTCAAGGCTCCGAATGCCGATGAAGTGGAAGGAGTGAACACACGTGTGGAGCTCGCCGACGCAGCTGCTTTCTTACGCGCGCGCGTGAACAGAGAACACATGTTGGCAGGCGTCACCATCGTGGACCCGCAGACGACCTGGATCGATCCCGATGTCGAGCTCGAGCCCGACTCGACGATCCATCCCTTCACGATCCTGCGTGGCCGCACCCGGGTGGCCGCCGGCGCCGAGGTAGGCCCGCACGTGGTCGCCGACGATGCCGAGATCGGCCCTGGCGCCAAGGTCGGGCCTTTCTGTTACCTCCGGCCCGGCACGAAGCTGGGGGCGGGCGCGAAGGCAGGGACGTTCGTCGAGATCAAGAACTCAGAGATCGGTGACCGGACGAAGGTGCCGCACCTCTCCTACATCGGGGACGCCGAGATCGGCCAGGACACGAACATCGCCGCCGGGAATATCACTGCCAATTTCCCCCACCAGCCCGACCGCCCCAAGGGGAGGACGAAGATCGGGCGAAACGTCCACACCGGCATTCACAATGGGTTCGAGGCACCGGTGGAGGTCGGGGACGATGCATGGATTGCAGGCGGTTCGTACATAACAGAAGATGTCCCTCCCGAATCGCTCGCTGGTTTCCCGCCGAAGCAGGTTACGAAAGAGGGCTATCTCCGTGGAAAGCGCAACGACTGAGCTGACTCGTCTGCCTGGGCTCGAGGTCGCCGAGACCAAGCCCGAGCTGAAGCCTGGGCACTGGATCGAGCGCGGGCCGTCCAAGCGGCTCATGCTCTTCTCCGGGCGCTCTCACCCGGCGCTCGCACGGCGCATCGCGGACAAGCTGGGCATCCAGGTGGGCGACGTGTCGCTGCGTACGTTCGCGGACGGCAACACGTACTGCCGCTACGAGGAGTCGATCCGCGGTGCCGACCTCTTCATCGTCCAGACGAGCTCGCCACCGGTCGACCAGCACCTGATGGAGCTGCTGATCATGATCGACGCGGCCAAGCTGGCTTCCGCGAAGCGGATCACCGCCGTGCTGCCGCTCTATCCCTACTCGCGCCAGGACAAGAAGTCGCGGCCAAGGGAAGGGATTACGGCGAAACTCGTCGCGGAGATGATCCAGACGGCCGGCGCCGACCGCGTCCTGACGATGGACCTCCATGCGGGGCAGATTCAGGGCTTCTTCGAAGTGCCGGTCGACCACATGACCGCCCTGCCGATGCTGGCGCAGTACGTGCGCGATCTTGGTCTTCCGGAAGACGTCGTCGCAGTCGCGCCCGACACCGGCCGCACACGGCTGGCGAGCAAGTTCGCGGAGATGATCGGCGGCGACCTGGCAGTTCTGCAAAAGGACCGGCCGGCACACAACGTCGCGCGCGTCACGAACGTCATCGGCGACATCGACGGCAAGTGCGCGGTAATGACCGACGACATGGTCGACACGGCCGGCACGCTTGTGGCCGGTGCCGAGTTCCTGAAGGAGCGCGGCGCGAAGAAAGTCTTCGCCTGTGCGACGCACGGCATCTTCTCGCCGCCGGCGATCGAGCGGATCGAGGGAAGCGCCCTTGACAAGGTGATCGTCACCGACACGGTCCCGATCGACCCGCTCACGAAGCCCGAGCGGGTGACGGTGCTGACCGTCGCCGACATCCTCGCCGAGACGATCCACAACGTCTTCTCCGACGACTCGGTGTCCGCCATCTTTGGCGATATGAACGCTTTGTTCTAAATCCCGTGCCTGGGTTCAGCCTGGCTCGGGCGTACGTTTCTCTCGGCGTTTTGAATCTCGATACACGGTAAGGACCCGTCCATGCGCCGCGGACCCGGAATCAGCCTCTTTGGCCTCATCTACGTCGGCGTCGGAGTGGCGATCGCCGCGTCGCACCACTATTTCCAGCACATCGACGGCTGGCGGGGCGTTCTCTCCGCGATCTTCGCTGTCTTCCTCTGGCCGCTGATCCTGCTCGGGATCAACCTCCACGTAAAGAAGTAGCTAGCATTCGCCGCCGAAAATGGCTGGCGAGCGAATCAAGCTGACTGTGCAGGAGCGCGAGTCGCGCGGCTCTGCCGATGCCCGTCGTCTGCGCAAGCAGGGGTTCATTCCCGGCGTCCTCTACGGCAAGGGGAAAAGCTCCCACGCGATCTCCGTGCCCGAGCGCGATCTTCGGCGTGTGCTGACCGGCGCCGGCGGCCTCCACGCGATCCTCGACGTCGTCCTCGAGGGCCAGGCGACGACCCACGCCTCGATCCTCAAGGACTACCAGCAGGATCCGATCCGCGGTCACATCTCGCACATCGATCTTCAGGAAGTGCGGCTCGACCAGCCGATCCAGGCGAGCGTCACTGTCCAGCTGATCGGCGAGCCCGTCGGCGCGAAGGAGGGCGGCGTGCTCTCGCAGGTGCAGCGCGAGATCAACGTCGAAGCCCTGCCGATGGAGATTCCGGAGCACATCGACCTCGACGTCAGCGGCATGGCGATCGGCGACACCCTCCGCTTGGCCGACCTGGCGCCGCTCGAGGGCATCACCTACCTGGACAATCCGGAGGAGACGGTTCTCGCGAGCGTCGGCCTCCCGATTCGGGAAGTCGAGCCGGAGCCCGAGGAGCTGGCGGAGGGCGAGGAACTGGCGGAGGGCGAGGAAGCCCCGGAGGGCGCCGAAGGCGAGGGCGCGGCTGCCGGCGAAGCAGGCTCGGGCGAGCAGGGCGAGCCCAGCACGTCCGAGAGCTAATGCGCCTCCCGTGGCGTCGAGGCGACCGGGCCTCGTCGCTCGAGTTGCTCGTCGTTGGTCTCGGGAATCCGGGCCGCGAATACGCGGGCAATCGCCACAACGTTGGGTGGATGGTGGTCGAGGAGCTCGCGCGCAGGCACGGCGCGTCCTGGAAGGGCAAGTTCTCCGGCCAGCTCGCGGAGCTACGCCTCGACGGTCACCGCGTCGGCTTGCTGAGGCCGGAGACGTTCATGAACGAATCGGGTAGGTCGGTGGGTGCTGCCGCGCGCTTTTTCAAGCTCGAGCCCGACGCGATCCTC
This sequence comes from Gaiellaceae bacterium, assembly GCA_036393535.1. Classification (GTDB taxonomy): domain Bacteria; phylum Actinomycetota; class Thermoleophilia; order Gaiellales; family Gaiellaceae; genus 3-1-20CM-4-69-9. Next base: position 15,532 of record DASWGR010000085.1, read on the forward strand.
GTCGTCCACGACGAGATGGATCTCGAGCCGGGACGACTGCAGGCCCGCAGCGGTGGCGGCCTGGCAGGCCACAACGGGCTCCGCTCGGTCGCGGCGCATCTCAAGACCCCGGACTTCCTTCGCCTACGCGTGGGCGTCGGTCGGCCGGGCCGGGGCGATCCGCGTAAGGGCGCGGACTACGTGCTCTCGAATTTCACGGCGGCAGAGGACGCGGAGGCACTCGTCGCGCGGGCCGCCGACGCCGTCGAGAAGCTCGACGCTGAAGGGCTCGAGCGTGTGCAGGCGCAGTTCAACTAGCTGCCGCGGTCACCTCTTCGAAGCTCGGCGCTCCCCGGATAGAGCGGTTCACCGTGGTCGCGACCGCCAGGATGACGAAGCCTCCAAGGACGGAGGCAGCGGTGGTTCTGACCGAGTAAGAGGCAAGAAGGAGCCCCGCGACGACCGGTCCCAGCGGGAAGGCGAGTAGGGCAAGCGACCTGGCGACGCTGTTCACTCGTCCCTGCAACCGGTCGGGCACGATCGCCACGCGATAGCCGATCACCATGGCGTTGACGGTCGGGTTGAAGAAGATCAGTGGAGCTGTTCCCGCGACGAGCACGAACACGTTGGGCTCGATCACGAATGCGACGATCCCGAGCGCCAGCCACGCCGACAGCACCAGCACGGAGCGCATCGGGAGCAATCGTAAGAAGCGCGGCGCAGCGATCGAGCCGAGCAGCGAGAACGCACCTGTTACGGCCACGAGCGCACCGATCGCCGCGGAGGAGAGGCCCTGGCGCTTCGCGGCGACGATCAGTATGAGCTCCAGCGCGCCGAAGAGGAAGTTCCCCCCGACGAATAGCAGCGCGCATGTACGAAGGAATGTGTGGCTCCAGAGCCAGGCGAGTCCTTCCTTGATCTGGGTCCGGAGGCCGGCCGTCTCGCTCTCCTCCCTGTCCTCCTGGAACGGCGTCCGCATTGCGAGCAGGGTTCCGGTCGAGAATGCGTAGGAGACCGCGTCCACCAGAAAAGGCAGCGATCGCGCGAGCCCGAACAGTGCGCCTCCGAGCGATGGCCCCGCGAGGTAGACGCTCGACATCCGAGCCTGCTCGGTCGCAAAGGCCCGCTGGAGCTGCAGCGCCGGCACAACGGAACGGACAGCGCCGATCTCCGCAATGTTGAAAATGACGAACATCGTCCCTTCGACGAAGGCGACAATCAGGATCTGAGGGAACGTGACGTGTCCGGTTGCCGCGCTGAGGCCGAGCGAGCCGAGCGCGACGACCCGGACGACGTCGGCCAAGATCATCAGCCACTTTCGATTGAAGCGGTCGGAGGCAACGCCGGCGGGAAGGGCGAACAGCGCGTAGGGCACGAGGCGCGCGAAAGACGCCAGCCCGGCTTTCGCCGGTGACCCCGTGAGCGCGAGCACGAGCAGCGTGTAGGCGATGCCGGACGCCTCCGAGCCGACCGTGGACAGAGCCTGGCCGATCTGGAGCAGGACGAAGTCCCGATTCCGTCGGAGCGGAACCAGTTCGCGCTCCGCGGCGGGTCGAACATCCATGCGGCGGTACCATGACAACCGCCGAACCCGCGGGGTCCGGCCTTTCGTCATGGACCAGTCGATCCTCCATCCATTCGTTGCGGAGCTCCGTGCGACGGAACGCCTCAAAGCCTACGCCGAGGCGTTTCCGGCGGCTGCCCGGGTCTCCGAGCCGGCGTTGCCGCTGCTGCTCGCCGCGCTCCACGAGGAGCTTGACCGCCCGCTCGTTCTGCTGGCGCCGGAGGATCAGGACGCGCGCGACGCCGCCGAGGGCGCCGCGTGGTTTCTCGGTGACGAACGCGTCGCGATGCTGCCGAGTAGGGGTGTCCACTGGGGCTCGGGCCTCGATCCCGCGCCGCACCTCGTCGGTGAGCGCGCACGCGCGCTCGACGTCCTCGCCGCAGGCGGGCTCGTCGCCGCTTCGGCCGCGGCGCTCGCGGAGCCGATGCCCTCTCCGAACGCGCGCCCTCAGCCGATCCGGATCGCGCCGGGCGAGGGGATCAGCCTCGAGCAGCTCTCCGAGACGCTCGCGCTCGCGGGGTACGAACGTGTCGAGCGCGCCGACGAGCGCGGCCAGTTCGCAGTTCGCGGCGGCCTGGTCGACGTCTTCCCGACGACTGGCCGAGAGCCGCTCCGCATCGAGTTCTGGGGCGACGAGATCGAGCAGATGCGCGCGTTCTCGCCGTTCACACAGCGCGCACTGCATCCGGTCGAGGCGGCAGTCATCTATCCGGCCGCCGAGCGCCGCCTGGATCTGGTGGAGCCGACGCTCGTCGACGACGGCAAGGCGATTCCGGTGCCGACCGACCTGGTGCGACCCGTGCCGGGCGGACCCGATCTCGTGTGGCAGCCGGACGAGGTCCGCACGGTCTGGGAAGAAGAGGGCCTCGAGCCGGTCCCGTTCGGCAAAGCGGCGCTGCTTGACACCCTTCCGGCAGGCCAGCCGTTCGCCTTCGAAGCGCAGCGGCCGGCCCTCGTAGCGCGCGGGCTGGCGGAAGCGGAGAACGAGCTCGGCGCGTTCGTGCGCTCAGGGCAGCGCGTTGTCGTCGCCTTCCCACACCTCGGCGAAGCGCTTCGGCAGCAGAACCTTCTACGCCGCATCGAAACGCGCGTGATCGCCGACGGCGAGGAGCTGCCGCGCGAAGCGAGGCTCATGTTCGCCGTCACGCCTGCGCGACGAGGCTTCGTGTGGCGCGATCTCGGCCTCGTCCTGCTGCCCGACACGCAGGTCTTCCGCAAGCGGCCGCCGCGCGAGCGGCGAGTCGGCGGGCGCGCGTTGCAGTCGTTCGCGGATCTCCGGAGCGGCGATTTCGTCGTCCACGAGGACCACGGTGTCGGGAAGCTGCTCGGCTTCGAGACGAAGGAGGTAGCGGGCGTCACGCGCGACTACCTCTTCCTCGGCTTCCGGGGCGACGACCGGCTGTACGTCCCACACGAGCAGCTCGGCAAGGTGTCGCGCTACATCGGCGCGGACACCTCCGCGCCGGCGCTGTCGAAGCTCGGCGGCAAGGCCTGGGACAACCTCAAGAACCGCGCGCGGGAATCGGTGCGCGAGCTCGCCGGCGAACTGCTTGCGCTGTACGCGCAACGGCAGCAGGCGCCGGGCTTTGCGTACGACTTGCGCCACGAGTACCTGGAGCGGCTCGAGGCGGAATTCCCTTACCGAGAGACACCGGACCAGCAGGCTGCGATCGAGGCGGTGAAGGAAGACCTGGAGGCGCCCCGTCCGATGGACCGCCTCGTGTGCGGCGATGTCGGCTTCGGCAAGACCGAGGTTGCAATCCGCGCCGCTTTCGCCGTGGCCGTCAACGGCAAGCAGACGCTGATGCTCGCGCCGACGACGATTCTCGCCGAGCAGCACTGGCACACGTTCCGCCAGCGCTACCGCGACTTCCCTGTCCGTGTCGAGATGGTTTCGCGCTTCCGGCCGCCGCGGGAGGTCAAGCAGGTGCTCGCGGACTTCAGGGCCGGCAAGGTCGACGTCCTGATCGGCACACACCGGGTCCTCAGCCGGGATGTCATCCCGAAGGAGCTTGGACTTGTCATCCTCGACGAGGAGCAGCGCTTCGGCGTCGCGCAGAAGGAGCTGCTCCGCGCGTTGCGGCTCGAAGTAGACGTGCTGACGTTGAGCGCGACGCCGATTCCGCGCACGCTGCACATGTCGCTCTCCGGGCTGCGCGACATCTCGATCATCGAAACCCCACCGGAGGGGCGCCGCCCCATCCGCACGACGGTCGGCGAGTACGACGAGGAGGCGATCAAGCTCGCCCTCGAGCGTGAGGTCGAGCGTGGCGGCCAGGCGTTCTACCTCCACAACCGCGTCGAAACGATCGACGAGATGCTGGAGAAGCTGCAACAGCTCGCGCCGAATCTTCGCTTCCTCGCCGCACACGGCCAGATGCGCGAGCGGGAGCTGGAGGAGAAGATGCACGCGTTCCTGCGTGGCGATGCGGACGTTCTCGTCTCGACGACGATCATCGAGTCAGGGCTCGACATCCCGCAGGCGAACACCCTGATCATCGAGCGGGCGGACCAGCTCGGGCTGTCGCAGCTCTACCAGATTCGCGGACGGGTCGGCCGCTCAGACGTGACCGCTCATGCGTTCCTCTTTTATCCGGACATGTCGGAGCTGTCTCCTGAAGCGCGTGCGCGCCTGGCCACCCTTGCCGACCACACGGAGCTCGGCGCCGGCTTCGCCATCGCCATGCGCGATCTCGAGATCCGCGGCGCCGGCAACCTGCTCGGCGACGAGCAGTCGGGCCACGTCGCCGCGCTCGGCTTCGAGCTCTACGTCGAGATGCTCGCCGAGGCCGTCGCAGAGCTCTCCGGCCAGCGCCGCGTCGCCGCTCGCCCCGTCCGCGTCGACGCACGGGTCGACGCGTACGTTCCGCCGGACTACATCGCGTCAGAGGCGCTCAAGATCGACCTCCACCGCCGGCTTGCGTTGAGCGAGTCCGAGGACGAGCTGCGCGAGCTGCAGGCGGGGACGCAGGACCGCTTTGGCCCACTCCCCGAGCCCGTCGAGAATCTCTTCCTGATCCAGGAGGCGAAGCTCAAGCTGGCGCGCGCCGGCGCGGATTACTTCATCTTCCGCGGCGGCAAGGCGAGCGTCGGGCAGCTGGTGCTCGGCGCAGACGAGCTTCGCGACCTGCGGCGCCGGGTCGACACCGCGGTCTACACCACCGGGAACCATGAGGTCTCGCTGCGCGAGGAGGGTTTCCCGCAGGCGCTCCGACTGGTCGATGCTATACTGGCCGCGCGCCAGGCAGCGTGACGAATCCGCTGCAAATGGCGCATTTTCCATGAGACGATCCATTCTGCTTACGCTCTGCTCCCTCGCGCTTGTCGCCGCAGGCTGTGGTGGCACCTCGACCGCGACGCTGGGCTCCGATGACGCCGCCGTCGTCGGTTCGCTGCCGGTCACGAAGGCTCAGTTCCAGTCGCTCATGGACCGCGCGAAGAAGAGCTACGACGCGCAGAAGAAGAAGTTTCCGACACCCGGCTCGACCGAGTACGAGCAGCTCAAGGGCCAGGCGATCACGTTCCTGATCCAGCGCGTGGAGTTCGAGCAAGAGGCCGATGCCTTGGGGATCAAGATCACCGACGACAAGGTGAACAAGCGCATCGATCAGCTGAAGAAGCAGTTCTACGGCGGCAGCGAGCAGCGCTACCAGAAGACGCTCAAGCAGCAAGGGCTGACCGACGATCAGGCCAAGGAAGAGGTGCGCAACCAGCTGATCTCGGAGGAGCTGTTCAAGAAGGTGACAAGCGGCGTCACCGTCTCGAAGCAAGAGATCAAGGCCTACTACAACTCCCACAAGTCGCAGTACGGGCAGCCGCAGACGCGCGACGTGCGTCACATCCTCGTGCCGAAGAAGGCCCTCGCCGACAGCATCTACGCACAGCTGAAGTCGGGCGCGAACTTCGCCACGCTGGCGAAGAAGTACTCGAAGGATCCGGGCTCCGCTTCGAACGGCGGCAAGCTGACCATCTCCAAGGGGCAGACGGTCCCGGCCTTCGACAAGACTGCCTTTGCCTTGAAGAAGGGCGAACTGTCAAAGCCGATCCACACGCAGTACGGCTACCACATCATTCAGGCGCTCTCCGAGATCAAGCCCGCGCAGACGACATCACTAAGCAAGGTCGAGTCGTCGATCAAGCAGCAGCTCGAGCAGCAGCGCAAGAACGACGCGATGACGAAGTGGGTCGAGACGAAGAAAAAGAGTTTTTGCAAGTCGGGCATCAAGTACCAGGTTGGCTACCAGCCGAATCCTGATCCCTGCGCGACGCTTACCGGCGCGACCACAACCGGTTAAGTGAGCCTCGCCGAGGCGCTCGTCGACCTCCAAGAGCTGACCGAGCGGCTGCGCCGCGAGTGTCCCTGGGATCGAGAGCAGACCGAGCGGACGATCGTCCCGCACACCATCGAAGAGGCCTACGAGGTTGCCGACGCGGCCATCGGCCGGGATGAAGCAAAGCTTGCGGACGAGCTCGGCGACCTCCTGTTCCAGGTGTACTTTCTGGCCCTTCTCCTGGCGGAGAAAGGCCAATCGGGGTTGGAGGACATCGCGCGCGGGGTGCATGAGAAGTTGGTACGACGGCATCCCCATGTGTTCGGCGGCGAAGAGTTGAGCTCCGCGGGCGAGGTGCGGCTGTCCTGGGAAAACAGCAAGCGCGACCTGGAAGGTCGTGCAGGCATCTTTCACGACGTGCCGGAGTCGCTTCCTGCGCTGCTCTACGCGCGCAAGGTGCAGCGGCGCGCTGCGGCGGTCGACTTCGAGTATCCGGATACCGCCGGCGCGCTCGCCGATCTCGACGACGAGGTGCGCGAG
>DASWGR010000086.1:0-2808 GCA_036393535.1 Gaiellaceae bacterium
CGCCCGATCGCCAGGCGTCACCTGCACATGCCGGCTGCGCTCCGCACCGGCACCGCCGCGCTCGAAGGGACGAAGGCCGTCGTCCTCCAGCGCGTCGACGTCAACGGTGGCCGCGTGCGCATCGGCGGCGAAGAATGGTCCGCGCGCGCCTACATGGAGGATCAGGTGCTCGAGCCCGGCACGCGTGTCGAGGTCGTCAAGATCGAGGGAGCAACAGCTCTCGTCTACGAGTAGGAGGATGAAGAGATGACCGCTGGATTGATCGTTCTGCTCGTCCTCGCAGGGTTCGTGCTGCTCACGCTCGCCCGCACTGTTCGCATCGTGCCTCAGGCAAGGGCAGGGGTCGGCGAGCGCCTCGGCCGGTACTCGCGCACGCTGACCCCGGGGCTCGCGATCGTCGTGCCCTTCGTCGACCGGGTGCGGGACATGATGGATCTCCGCGAACAGGTCGTCTCGTTCGACCCGCAACCGGTAATCACCGAGGACAACCTCGTCGTCAGCATCGACACGGTCATCTACTTCCAAGTCACCGATGCCAAGGCCGCAACGTACGAGATCGCGAACTACATCCAGGGAATCGAGCAATTGACGGTGACTACCCTCCGTAACGTCATCGGCGGCATGGCGCTCGAGAAGACACTGACCTCGCGCGACGAGATCAACAATCAGCTCCGCGGTGTGCTCGACGAGGCGACCGGGAAGTGGGGGATCCGCGTCAACCGCGTCGAGCTGAAGGCGATCGATCCGCCGGCGTCGATCAAGGAGACGATGGAGAAGCAGATGCGCGCCGACCGGGAGAAGCGCGCCACGATCCTCGAAGCCGAAGGTGTGAAACAGGCGCAGATTCTCACGGCGGAGGGAGAGAAGCAGAGCTCCATTCTCAGGGCGGAGGGGCAACGCCAGGCGGCGATCCTGCAGGCGGAGGGTCAGGCGAAGGCGATCGACACGGTCTTTCGCGCGATCCACGAGGGCGACGCCGATCCAAAGCTGCTCGCCTACCAGTACCTGCAGGTGTTGCCGCAGATCGCGCAGGGCGAGTCCAACAAGGTTTGGATCATCCCGAGCGAGGTCACCCGGGCGCTGGGCCAGCTCACGGACGCGCTGCCGCGCCGGCAGGACGAGAGCTAAGAGCCGGGCAGCGAGGAGAGGTCGACAACCAGGTCGTCGGACGGCGGCGTGATGTTCGTGCGCACGCCGAAGTCGTAGAGCTCTTCGGTCATCGTCATCGTCATCGGTGTCGCGAGTTGCGCGCCGCCCATCGACATCTTGACAACCAACCGCCGTACGCGGCCCTGTGCGTCGATCCACGCCTCGGCCGGCGCCGAGACCGAGCCCATCGCCTCCGTCAGCAGCTTGAGCGCCTTGTTGTCGTGGACCAGCTTCTTGAAGTCGATGTTGAACGCATAGTGCGTTGTCTGCACGCCGCGGATCCGCTCCGAACCGGTCACGCGCGCGTCGCTCGAAGCCATCAACATGCGCAGGGCCTGCGATGGGTCTGCCTGGTTCACGTTCATGATCGCACCGAGATCGACGCCTTCCTTCTTGGCCATCTTCTCGACGTCCATCTTCACCCACTTGCCCGTCGGCACCATCTTGTCGAAGAGCGGCGAGCGCATGTACATCACGAGACCGTGGCTGCCGTCGAAGATCATCTCCATGCTCGGGTCCGCGGTGGGGAGCTGTGCCTGGAATGCGGGCGGCATCGCGAAGTGCATGTTCATCCAGCCGGACTTGTTCTTGCCGTCGTAGACGCCGTTCCCGTCGAAGGACATCGTGCCGACGCTGCCTGCGTCGATCGAGGCGCGAAACTCGAAGCGCGATGACGTCGTCTTCGCGGTCGTGTTGGCGGCCTGCGCGACCGGGTCGAGCGCGAGGGTATCGCCGCCTGCGCACCCGACGAGCGCTGAGGCGCAGAATGCGAGGCAGAGCAAGGAGAGGACGCGGCCTGGAGTCATCCGGGATTCAAATCGTCCTCGGCTGCGGCGGCGGCTATCCCTCGAATGAGGCTAGGTCGGCGCGCCACCGCTCGGTGTGTTCGCCCAGAGCCGGCGCGCTGCCGGACGGGACCTCTTCTCCGAGCCACTCCGACGCCTCGGCGAGCGTCGCGACCGGGCCCGCCATCACGTCCTCGCCCTCGAACAGGTCGAGCCAATCCGAGAGTGGCCGCGACCGGAACACTGCCTCGAGCTCGGCAGCCAGTGCCTCCTGGTTCTGCTGGTAGTGGCAATCGACGAGCTCGGGGTGGCCGATCAGCTCGCAGAGCCGCCGCCAGAACTTCGACTCGACCGCCGTCACCGTGAGGAAGCGGCCGTCGGCCGTCTCGTAGATGCGGTAGCAGGCCAGGCCGCCGGTGAGCGTTCGCTCGGGCTGCCCGCGTAGCCGGTGGGCTGCGAGCCGGTGAGCGTTGTGCGTCATCGAAACGATGAGGTGCGTGCCGCGCCCGCCGTTCTTCTGGCGCTCGAGCAGCGCGGCGAGAATCTCGATGACGGCGAAGAGCGAGCCGCCGGCGAGGTCGGCAACCTGCACGGGCGGCATTGCCGGAGCGGTGTCGGCGAGCAGCCCGGCCCAGCCGGCGTAGTTGAGATCGTGACCGGCGCGCATGTTCCCTGCACCGAAGCCTGTGACCGAGCAGTACACGACGGACTCGGGGAGAGCGGAGGCGCCGACCCCGAGTCGTTCGGCGACGCCCGGACGAAAGCCTTCCAGCACGACGTCGGCGCGCGCGGCGAGGGCCGGACCGAGCCCCGGGTCCCGCTCGAGATCCCAGACCACCGACTCCTTGCCCGAGTTGAGCGCAGCGTCCCAGCC
>DASWGR010000087.1:0-19414 GCA_036393535.1 Gaiellaceae bacterium
GGTCTGGAAGTCGATCGACGCGCGCGCCAAGAAGTCGAAGCCGCCGACCCTGCTCTACCAGGAGGCCGAGCTGCCGCTTCGCGTAACGCGCGACCTCTTCACCGAGAACTTCGAACGCGCGCTAGTGGACGAGGACCGGGCGTACAAACGCATCGTCGGCTACCTCAAGAAGACGTCGCCGCACATGGTCGAGCGCGTCGTCCGCTACAAGGACAAGCCGCCGCTGATGGAGGCCTACGGCGTCGACGCGGAGATCAAGTCCACCCTGAGCCGCCGGGTGGACCTGCCGTCGGGCGGCTACCTCATCTTCGACTACGCCGAGGCGTTCACCGTCATCGACGTCAACACGGGTCGCTTCGTCGGTTCCCGCTCCAAATCGTCGGGAGCGCGGCTAGAGGACACGATCACGAAGAACAACCTCGAGGCGGTGAAGGAAGTCGTCCGCCAGCTGCGCCTGCGCGACATCGGCGGCATCATCGTCATCGACTTCATCGACATGGCGAACCCGAAGAACCGCGCCACCGTCGAGGGCGCGCTGCGCACGGAGCTCGAGCGCGACCGGACGAAGACCTATGTGGTTGAGATCTCGCCGCTCGGCCTCGTCGAGATGACGCGCCAGAACGTCACCGACGGACCACGCGAGATCATGACCAAGAAGTGCCCGACCTGCGGCGGTGACGGCATCGTCCTGTCGGAGACTTCAGCCGCGGTCGAGATCGAGCGCCGCCTGCGCGCACTCACCGGCGCGTCACGCCACCAGGCCTACCGCGTCGAGGTCGCTGCGAAGGTCGCCTCCATCCTGATCGGGCCGGGAGCCGCACGCCTGCAGGAGCTGGAGAAGCAGACGCGGCGTCGCTTCTACCTGAAGCCGAAGCAGGACACGCATCTCGATCACTTCCTGGTGCTCGCTGAAGGAAAGCGCGAGGAGCTTGCACCGACGGCGCCGGTCGCGGAAGGCGCCAAGATCGAGCTGCAGCTCGTCGAAGTCGGGCTGCACGATGCCGACGCGGGCGTGGGGAAACTGGACGGACTGGAAGTCTGCGTTGCGAATGCAGCGAAGCAGGTCGGCAGGAAGGTCGACGTGCAGATCGAGCGCGTGCTCGACGCCGCCGCGTACGCCACGCTCGTGAGCCAGGCGGTGACGCCCGACGAGCCGATCACCGCCGAGAGCGAGGCGGAAAAGCCCACGCGTCGCGCCGCGACGCCGTCTACGACCGTTAAGACGGCGGAGCTCGACGATCCCGAGCTCGACGAAGAGGATGAGGAGGCAGACGAGCCTGAGGCCGACGAGTTTGAGGCCGACGAGCCCGAGGCCGGCGAGCCTGACGCCGAGGCCGTGGCGACGGCGGACGGTGAGCCTGCGGTCGCGCCGAAGAAGAAGACGCGCCGAGGCTCACGCGGCGGCCGCGGGCGCAAGAAGAAGACTGCCGCGGCACCTGCTGCGGCCGGAAACGGCACCGGCGAGCCGGAGGACGTTGCGCCGCCCGCTGCCGCCAGGATCCACGTGCCCGACCCGGACCTGGGCGAGCCCGACGGTTCCCCGGACGAGCCCACAGGCGACGGGACGGAGCCTCCCAGGCCGAAGAAGAAGACGCGCAGGGGAACGCGGGGCGGACGGGGTCGTAAGAAAAAGACGGCGGCCGCCGTCGTCACGGCGACGGACGGCAGCCACGAGTCCTTAAGCCCGCCTGAGGTTGACGAGAAGCCCACAGAGTTCGACCAGGAGAAGCCCTCGGACACCAAGGACCTGGAGGAGAAGCCGTCGGGCGTCGAGGAGGAGAGCTCTTCGGACTGGGAATACGTGCCCATGTCCAAGTGGGACGACGATCTTCCCCGGGGTTAGCCTCCGCTACACTTTGCCGCGCTCGCGGGCTTGAAAGCCCGCATTTTCACGCCATGGCTGCGACCAAGACCTCATACGCGATCATCTCGCTCGGCGGGAAGCAGTACCGCGTCCGCGAGGGCGAGCGGTTGCTCGTCGACCGGCTGAAGACCGACGAGGGGAAGACGTTCAACCCAGTCGTGCTCTTCCTCGGCGGGGACGGCGAGGGGACGCTGTCGCCCCGGGCCGAGGTGACCGCGAAGGTGGTCGGACACGTCCTCGGCGACAAGATCCGGATCGGCAAGCGCCGGCCGAAGTCCGGCTACAGGAAGCAGACCGGCTTCCGGGCGCACCTCTCGCAGATCGAGATCCAGTCGATCGGCGGCGCCGCCAAACGGACGACGACGACCTCCGCTCCGGCCGCCGAGCAGGAAGCGCCGGCGCCGAAGGCGAAAGCAGAGCCCAAGGCTGCCCCGACAGCTGCGGCACCCGCCCCCGCACAGTCGCCTCGCGGTTACGAGGATTTCACGGTCGCCGACATCGCCGAGAAGTCCAAACGGTGGAAGGTCGAGCAGCTCGAAGCGGCGTTGAAGTTCGAGAAGAAGAACGCAAATCGAAAAGGCGCGATCGCGGCACTCGAGTCCGCTCTCGCCGCGAAGCAGGAGTAGAACTACATGGCTCACAAAAAAGGACTCGGTTCGTCGCGCAACGGGCGCGACTCGAACCCCAAGATGCTCGGCGTGAAGATCTTCTCCGGCCAGGAAGTGAAGGCCGGGATGATTCTCGTTCGTCAGCGCGGAACGAAGTTTCGCCCCGGTACCGGCACGGGCATCGGGCGCGACGACACGATCTTCGCCACACGCCCCGGCACGGTTGCGTTTCGCCAGAGCGGTGAGCGCCGCTTCATCGAAGTCAGCGACTCCTAGCCGCGAGCGCCCGGGCTCGACCGCAGGACACACACTGATGGTGTGTCCAGGGCGCTAGCGTTCGAGTGTGTTCCACGATCGAGCTGAGATCAACGTCCAGGCGGGCCGCGGCGGTGACGGGAGCCTGCACTTCCGTCGTGAGAAACACGTCCCCAGGGGTGGCCCCGACGGTGGCGACGGTGGGCCGGGAGGCGACGTCGTCCTGGTCGCTGACCCGGATCTGCGCGATCTATCCGCCTTTCGGGTGAAGCGACGCTACAAGGCCGGCAGCGGCGAGCCGGGCCGCGGAGCCCTCAAGCACGGGGCGACGGGCGAATCGATCGAGCTTCGTGTCCCAGTCGGGACGCAGGTGCTCGACGAGGACGAGCAGCTCATCGCGGACCTCGCCGCGCCCGGAGCGCGCATGATCGCGGCACGTGGCGGCATCGCGGGTCGCGGCAACAAACGCTTTGCCACGCCGACTCGCCGTGCGCCGCGTTTCGCGGAGACCGGTCTTCCCGGTGAGGAAGCGACGTTCGACCTTCGCCTCAAGCTGCTCGCAGACGCAGCGCTGGTCGGGCTCCCCAACGCCGGCAAGTCCTCACTGCTGACAAGGATCTCGAACGCGAAACCGAAGGTCGCGGAGTATCCCTTCACGACGCTTGCGCCGATCCTCGGGACCGTCGACGCTCCGGACGCGTCGCGGCAGCTCACCGTGGCCGACGTGCCGGGGCTGATCGAGGGCGCCAGCGAGGGCGTCGGACTCGGACACGAGTTCCTCGCACATCTGGAGCGAGCGAACCTGCTGCTGCATGTGATCGACTCGTCCGAGGACGATGCTGCCGAACGCTTTGCGATCATCGGTCGTGAGCTGGCGGCGTACGGTGCGGGGCTCGAGACGCGGCCGCAGGCGATCGTCCTGAACAAGATCGATCTCCGCGCGGATCCCCCGGCCTTCGACGTCGAGGACGAACGGATCGTGCGCGTGTTCCAGGTCTCGTGCGCGACCGGCGCCGGCATCGAGGAGCTCAGGCGTGCCCTGTTCGAGCTCTGCCCGCCCCAGGCCCTCGCTCCTCTGTCCGAGGACGGGCTCGTCGACTTCCTCGTCTACCGGCCGCTGCCCGGCGGCCGCCGCTTCAGGGTGCTCCGCACGGATCGCGGTTTCCGCATCTCCGGCCAAGTGCCCGCGGACCAGGAGGAGCTGGCGGCTGCGCTCGAGGCCGCCGGCGCGCGCAGGGGCGACGAGGTCGAAGTCGGCGGCGAGGTCCTGGAAGTCCAGTGACCGGCCTGCTCGGCGGCACGTTCAACCCACCGCACAACGGGCACCTCGCGCTCGCGCGCGCCGCCCAGGAGCACTTCCACCTCGCCGGCCTGACCATCCTGGTCGCCGAGCGGCCGGGCCACAAGGAGGTTCAGCTCGACGCCGACACGCGGCTGAAGCTCGCGCAGGCTGCCTTCCCGGACTACCAGGTCGAGCCCGATCCGCACGAGCGCACCGTCGACATGCTCCGTGCGGGCGGTTGGAGCGAACCGTTGTTTCTGATCGGCGCCGACCAGTTCGCGGACTTCCTCACCTGGAAGGACCCAGAAGGCGTGCTCGCCCTCGCACGGATCGCGGTGGCGACGCGACCGGGCTTTCCGCGCGAGCGACTGGCCCCGGTCTTGCAGCAACTGTCGCGGCCGGATCGCATCGAGATGTTCGAGATCGAGCCGGTGCCGATCTCGTCGCGGGAGATCCGTGACCGCGTCAGCCGGGGCGAGTCGATCGACGGGCTCGTACCGCCGGCCGTGGCAGAGTTGATCGAGTCCCTCGGGCTCTACCGAAACAGCTAAGAGGGCGGCTACACTTCGGGCGTTATCCGAACGGAGTTGAAGCCACACTGACGTCTCTCGAACAAGCCCGCCGCATCGCCAGCCTGGCCCAGGAAAAGCTGGCACAGGACGTGGTCATCCTCGACATGCGGCCCGCTTGCTCCTACACGGACTACTTCGTTGTCTGCACCGGACAGAACCCCCGGCAGACCGCTGCCATCTACGACGAGGTGCACAGCGGGATGAAACACGACGTGCGACTCCTGCCGAGCTCGGTCGACGGCCAGAGCGAAGCTTCCTGGATTGTCGCGGACTACCTCGACGTGGTGCTCCACATCTTTACGCCCGAGTCACGGGCCTACTACCGGCTCGAAGAGCTGTGGGGCGATGCGCCCCCGGTCGAAGTCGCGGCCGGCTAACAGGCAAAGCCGAGACGCCCGAGGGCGACGCACGCCGTGCCTTCGAGCTGCTCCAGATAGGCGCGTTCGTTGGGTTCCGTGACGAGTGGGGTCGCGGTTCGCAGGAGGTCCATTGCCGCTTCCAGCGCGGCCGTTCCGTTCGCGAACGGGCCTCGTGACTCGAGGATGAGCCAGGAGGGAAACGCGCGGAACCGAACTCCTGCTCGTCGCAGGGCGTGCCTGTTGACGGGTTCGCGCAACGGGATCGACATGAAGACTGCGCGTGTCACGCCCGTCCGTTTTGCGGCGCGGGCAAGCGCCACCGGCTCGCGCGAGTACGCGCGCGCTTCCTTCGCGGCCGGAAGCGCAGCGAGGAAGACAGGCGAGTAGGGGTACAACACGTCGCCCGGGCCGAGTTGTGTTGCGAGCCAGGCTGCCGGCGCAGCGACGGCTCGTCCTGTTCCCGTCGGAGTCGTGCGCGGCTCGGAGACGGCGCTCGGAGCGAGTGCGGCGGCGGTGACGATTGCGGCGAAGGCGGCACCGCGCGTCTTCGTCGGGAGCAGCGCGCCGATGCGGGTCGCTCCGGTCGCGACGAGCGCGATCCAGAGGGGCAGCATGAAGATGAGATGCCGAGGGGCGAGCCGGTCACTGGCGACCCCCGCCGCGCTGGCGACCGCGAGGACGGCAGGGGCCACGACGACGGTGAGGATCGCGAAGGCCGCGACGGCCAGACGGCTACGTGCGAGCGCGAGCGCCCCGATGGCCGCGACTGCGACGAAGAGGGCAAGCACGATGCCGCGTCCGCCCGCCGCTCCGCCGAGTGCGTGCAACGTGGCAGCTCCGGCGGAGGTGCCGCTCTCGAGGTTCTGGCCTGCCTCTGGCGCGTACCTGTCGGAGAGCCGCACATCGGCGAGAAGGAGCGGCAGCGCGAGCAGGGCGACACCGAGGACCGGCAGCGACGTCCGAAGCGCGCGGCCGCGCCAGAGCCACAGCGCGACCGCTGCCTCTGCCGCGAACAGAAACGCGCCGAAAGGATGGACGGCCGGCGGGAGCAACGCCGCTGCGGCCGCGGCGAGAACGGCACGACGCTGCGGGCGCTCGAGCGCGCGCACGTAGAGGTCGGCAGCAAGAGCGCTCACGAATGCGAAGAGCGCGTACATCCGCCCGAACGTCCCGTACACCAGCAGCAGCTGCGACGTCGCTGCAAGCGCGGCGCCGATGAGCCCTGCCGATCGGCCGGCGACCCGGCGTGTGAGGTCGTAGCAGAGCGGCACCGTGGCCAGCGCGAAGACGAGCGAGAGCCAGCGCAGGGATTCCGGTGTCGTGTCGATCGCCAGCGCAACGTGGGCTAACAGAAAGTGCAGCGGTGCTCCCCCGCGATCGAGGACGACGGTGTGCAGCAGTTCTCCTAGCGGCCGTGCGGAGATCAGCCCGGCGACGGCTTCGTCCTCGTGGAAGGGTTTCCCGCCGATGTCCGGCAGGAGGCGTGCGCAGAGCAAAGCAGTGAGCCCGACGAGCGCGACCGCCGGCTCTGAGACCGTGGCGCTGCGCGTCCAGGCCTGTTGGCGTTCGCTTGCAGCTGCGCTCAAGGCCGCGAACCCTAGCGGCGCCTATCCGTCGGTGTGTTTGAGCTCGGACTCTTTGCGTTGTGCATCGTCCAGCGACAGCTCCCCTGCGCAAACCTTGCCGTTGAGGTCGTTCTCGATCGAGTCCACCTCGGACGCGCGCGGGTACGGCTCGGGCCAGAGGTTCCGCGGGTCGGTTGGATGCCCGCCGAGCTCGAGGCTGATCAGGTGGTCCTCCTGGTAGTCGGACGGCGAGCCGCCGACGCCGTATTCACGCATCTGTTTCCGTTTCAGCGCGTTCGTGTACGAGGTCGGCGGCCGGATCGTCTTCGTCCACCCCTGCACGCAGATGGTGACATTGATGTTCGCCTGCGTGACCTCGGGGTTCAACACGCCGGGCGAACGCACGATGTCGGCGTGGTACGGGCCTTTGGAGGAGGAGCCGTGTGGCGAGACGATCGCAAGCACGAGCAGAAGCAGTGCAATCGCGACAAGCGCGCTGCGCGTTGACATCGTTCGAGGGTGCGGGCGATGTTGTTGCACCGCAAGGTGTCCAAACACGACATGGCCCAGCCGAGACCGTTGCTAGTTTCGACAACATGCTTACTACAGATCAGAAGGGTGCTGTCGCCGAGCTTGCGATCGCACGTCAGGCTGCAGAGCTCGGCATCGGTGTGTGGGCGGCGTACACGGTCGAGCGCTATGACTTGATCTTCGATTTGCGGCCCCAACTCATGCGGGTTCAGTGCAAATGGGCGAGCCGCTACGAAGATGTCGTGATCGTTCGCTGTTGCTCGAACCGAAGAAGCCGTGACGGCCTATTGACGAAGCTCTACTCGGCGGATCAGATTGACGCCTTCGCTGCGTACTGCGCGGACACCGACCACTGCTACTTCCTTCCGCTGGCCACATTTGCTGGGCGAAGCGCGATCCGGCTGCGTCTGGCGCCGACACGGAACAACCAAGCAGCCGGGGTGAACTGGGCCAAGGACTTCGAGTTCGCGGCTAAACTGGGCGGGCAAGGGGCCATAGCTCAGCTGGGAGAGCGTCCGGATGGCATCCGGAAGGTCGCCGGTTCGATCCCGGCTGGCTCCACTGATCAGCCTTCGAGCGGCGGAGGCGGGTCCGGCCCGCAGAGGACGCCGCGGCCTGCGGAACTTCCGCCTGGCTGGGGCGTCGAGACCGCGGAACAGCGGTAGCGCAGCGCTCGCCCGGCGAAGGGCGCCAGCGTGGTCCGCGCGGTGACGGTGCAGGTCCACTGCGACCAGGTCGGGTGCGGTGTACAGACCGGCTGGCTCAAGACCGTGGTCTTGGCGGACGTGAGCGCATAGAACGTCTTTGCCGATGCGAGAACCCGCCTGGTGGCGAACGGGTCTTGAGGCCCTACCGGCCCGCGAGTGGACGCGTCACCCGGCGGCGGTTGCGGCGCCGACCCCTGATCGGAGTCTCGACGGCCCGCCACCACAAGGCTTGCGATTGCTGCCAATACGAGGAGCGGAAAAACGATCTGCGTCAGGGTGCGGAGCCGCCGCCGTTGTCGTGGCGCTGCGGGAGCGGCGGCTTCGGGTGGAGACTCGTCGGGCTCGGCCGGGACCTCTTCTCCCCACCAGGTTCGTCGTGGATGGATCCGCGCCGACACGGACGCGGCGATGTGCTCGGCTTCCCGTTCGCCCATCCCGTCGCCGACGCGAACTATCTCGTCGTCGTACGCGAACTCGAGGCAGAAGTCTTTGCGTGGTCGCTCGTCTTCGGGGCTCGGGACCCGCGCAGCGCCGAAGTCCCGAACGAGCGCCACCTCGTACAGCTTCGTGCGGGCGCACCGTCCGACCTCCTTACGCACCTCGATTTGCTCCGGCGTGACGATCAGGAGTTCGCGCCCGAAGAGTTGCCACGCGATGATGCCGGTCACCATCCATTCCCCGTACGCCCAGGCGCAGAGCCACAAAAGCACGAACGGACGCCCACTCCAATCGCCGGTCAGCAGCTCGCCGATCGCGGCGATGCCGCCCACCGTCCAGACCGTCAGCCAGGCGGCGAGGAACACGAGTTCTCCCCACGACCGCTTTGGCCGGAATCGGACGACCAGGCGATCGCCGAGGTCTTGGATCCGCGACCCGGTGGGGGGCGTCGCGATGTCCATCCCGGACTCAGTTAGATCTAGAGCGCGTGCTTTTGCAAGGCCCGGCAGGGGGACTGCCGTGAAGCCTCTCTCGCTCTACGCGGCGGGCTCGCCGAGCGCGGCGACTTCCCGCCGTTCCGCGAGCCGCTGGAGCGCCCGCGCCTCGATCTGTCGAACCCGCTCGCGTGTCAGGCCGAGCGTGCGGCCGATCTCCTCGAGTGACTTCGGATCTGGGTCGCCGTCCATGCCGTAGCGCAGCTTGACGACGTCGCGTTCGCGCTCGGGGAGCGTCTCGACCGCGCTGCGAACGACGTCCTCGGCGAGGCTCACTTGGACTTCCTCGGACGGCTCGACCGCCTCGCCGGCGATCAGGTCGCCGAAGCTGGCGTCGCCCTCGGCGCCGACCGGCTTGTCGAGGCTCGTGACGGCGCGCGCGGCGGCACGAACTTCCTTGACGTGTTTGAGCGAGAGCTTCGCCTTTTCCGCGACCTCCTCGTCAGTGGGGTCCCGCTCGAGCTGGGTCATCAGCGCGCGCTCGGCGCGCGACATCTTCTGCTCGCGCTCGACGATGTGGACGGGGATGCGGATCGTGCGCGACTTGTTCGCCACGCCGCGCTGCACGGCCTGCCGAATCCACCAGGTCGCGTACGTCGAAAACTTGTAGCCACGGCGCCAGTCGAACTTCTCGACGGCGCGGATGAGCCCGATGATCCCTTCCTGGATCAGGTCGAGCAACGAGATGCCGTGACCCTGGTACTTCTTCGCGATCGAGACGACAAGGCGGAGGTTGGAGTTGATCATCAGATCCTTCGCCTCCTTGTCGCCGTCCTCGATGCGCTTGGCGAGCTCCACTTCCTCGGAGGCGGTCAGCAACCTGTAGCGGCCGGCCTCGTTGAGGAAAAGCTGCAACGCATCGGTCGTGGCAACGGCGAGATCACCGTTGACGTAGGTGCTCCCGACGACATCGGGGCGGGCGCAGTCGTCGGTGAGCGCGATGTTCTTTTCCTCGAGCTGCTCGAAGAAGCCGGTCGTCTGCTCTTCGTCGAGATCAGCTTCCTGGAGGAACTCGCTGATCGCGGAGAGGTTGAGGCAACCGAGCTCCTCTCCTTGCTCCAGCAGGGCTTGTAGGCGTTCGTCCACGACCATTTCGCGGCGTATTCCCCTTTACGGCGGCTGGTCTAACCCGGATTTTCCACTTCTGTTTCAAAGACGTTACCCACGCGTCGGAGTTGGCCGATTACCGTCGGAGCGATCCCGACCAGGAGGAATCCCATGCGCCGACCAGGCATCCGGTCGCTCGCGGGGGGAGCAGCCGGGATCGTCGCAGGTGTCATCGGGGGAATCGCATTGACCTCGGTCTCGGCGGCAAGCGGGTCCGCGCCCGCCGCGCCGGGCCTCGATGCCGTCCATATCCCGCCGGTGCTCACTCTTGCGGGCGAGCCGGTCCGGCTGCGGTACGCGATCGTTTGCGCCCCGAGGGACGACGGCGAGCCCTGTGACGGCTCCGGTTCGGTCTTCGTGCGGGCGGGCCAGAGCGGGCCGTTCCGGCAGCTGACGCTGAGACGCGGCGAAGACTCCAGTGACGGCCGCTACTTCGTCGACCTGCCGTGGGAGATCGCGTCGTCGCGAGCGGGCTTCTCCTACTACGCCGTGCTCCGGGGAGGCGGGAACGGGATGGAGATCACCGTGCCGGCGGGCGGCGAGGCTGCGCCCCAACGCAGTGTCCCGCTCGGTGATGCCGCCGAGGTGTCTCTGGGCGTGCATGTCTTCGGTCGCGGCCGCGCGCCCGACGAGCGGGTTGTCGCGGCGGCGTGGGGCAGCGAGGTCGGGCAGGCCGGGCTGGTCGGCTCGCGCGAGCTCGGCTTCGTCGGCCCTTCCTCGTTCGACGTCGCTGCCGACGGCTCGGTCGCGGTGCTCGATCAGGTCAACACCCGGGTCGAGCGTTGGTCACGCTCGGGTGTGAAGGCGACAACCGTCGACGTCAGCGGCGGGCTTGGGGACTTCGCTCTTGAGCCCGGAGGGACGATGGACGTCCTCGAGCCGCCGAACCGCGTCAGTCCCGCTCCCGTGTTGCGGAGCTTCCGCGGTGACGGAACGTTGCGGTGGGCCCAGCGGCTCTCCGACCGGACGTGGGCGAAGCTGGCCGCGGGGCCCTCAGGGCCGGTCGTTCAGCAGCAGCCCTCGGAGCAATGGTTGCCCATCGCCGAGCACGGCGCCGCCCTCAGTCGGGCGGCGCAAGCTGAACGCGGCCGGGTCGGTCGTCCATTCGCCAACGGTCGCGAGGTCGTGGTCGAGCGCGCCGGCGTCGGTGAGCTGCGACTGGCCGAGCTCGCGGGCGATGTCGTTGTGCGCAGCTGGCGCATCACGAGCGCGACGCCTCTCGGCGAGGTGCAACTCGCCGAGCTTTACGGAAGTCACCTCGTCGTCGTTACGAAGACGTACACCGACGATCGCGGTGAGTACGTCGCGCTCGTCCTGGATCGGGCCGGAGTCCTGAGCAGCTTCGCCGTCGAGTCGCTGGAGTGGGCCGAATCTGCACCGTTGGCTCGCTTCCGGTTGGCAGGCGCGTCGTTGTACCGCCTTGGGTCGACGCGCGCGGGTCTGTTCGTCGACCGCTTCGACTTGGAGGTGTCCCGATGAAAGCGTTTCTCGTCGCCTTCGGCATCGGCGTCGTGCTTGCAGGCGCGACGGGCGCGCAGGCGTACCACCGTTTCTGGTCGAACTGCAACTACGACGCCCCGACGTTCATGACCACGATGACGCGCGACGCCGCGCAGGACTATGCGAACGCCGCACGGTACGAGGGCTACCAGTGGGGTGGAGGCTGCTGGAACTACGATGACGTCGACTCGTACCCCTATGACGCGCCGGGCGATCCATCGGCACACGGCGAGGGCGGGGACTGTTCGGGCCTGACGTTCAAGACCTGGCGGGAGTCGACCGACGACTGGCGTGACGGCCGGTATTACTGGCGGGCACTCCGCAACGTGCACGGCCCGTACACCGCCGGAGACTTCAGGAACGGTGTCGGAGCGCCGAATCACGTGATCGGCAAAGCGACCGCGGGCGTGATGGACGCGTTCGCGAGCTCGACGCACATCGGCATGATCTTCACCCGCTCGCTCTACGGCGGCGATCAGATCGTCGAGGCGAAGTGCGAAACCTGCGGAACGAACATCTTCTACCGCACCTATCGCAGCGATCCGAGCTATGGCGGAGTGGCCAGGTGGGGCTGGACCGGCTGAGTCTCGCTGTACTGCTCGCCGTCGTGCTGCTGGCCGGGTGCGACGGCGGCGGCGATCGGCCGGAGCGATTGTTAGACGGCCAGGCCGCACAGGAGTTCAGGCCCGTCCCGGGAAGCGTGATCGCGCTCGGCCGCGTGCTGGACGGCACGACACTCGGCGGCCGCTTCACGAGCTGCCGGCCGCGAGGGGCGGGAGTCAGAAATGACGTCGTCGTCGTGGAGCGGATCGGCGTCTTCGGCGAAAGCCTGACGTTCGCCGACTCCGGCCACAAGACGCTGTACGGGTGTGACGGCGGCACAGATGCGGCGGGCGAGCGCGGGCCGCCGTGGTGTGGCACCCCGGCCGGACTCCTCTTCAGCGGGAAGCTGCTCGACCCACGCCTCGACGTCCTCTGTCGTGACCCAAAAGGGCGGCCGCTCGCCTACGCGTGGGTCGAGCCCGCCGCGGGGGTGCGGTGGATCGGTGTCGACCAGGGCACATACACCGAGATCTACGAAGTCCTCGCGGGGCTACCCGTGCGGATCGCATCTGCCCGCGGCGTCCAGCTGAGCCGAGCGCGTGCGACCTTCGATCTCACGCAGTACGACAGCCACGGAAAGGAGTTGGTCAAGGGAAAGGTCGAGGCTGCGGTTGCAGGCTGATTCCGGGGGTACACTCGACCCATAGTGTGGGAGCTGATCTGGCTGATGGTGATCATGAAGATCCCCATCCTCTATCTCTGCTGGGTCGTCTATTGGGCGATCAAATCCGAGCCGCGACCCGAGCAGCCCGCTGCGCTCGTATCGGCCTCGACCGACGCGGATCCGCCGCCCTGGCGGCCCACGCGCATCCGCTCGCGCCCGCCCGGTCCGCACGGTCGCCCCTCACGGGGATACGCGCGAACACGCCGCGCTACGGTGCGCACGTGAGCTCGACGCCCTACCGGCGCAGCCGACCGTCCGAGACGGTGGCCGGCTTTCTCGCCGCCGCCGCGATCTTCCTGAGCTTGGTCGGGGTGGCCTACCGGCCGCTGCGGATGGTTCCTTTCGCGATCCTGCTCTCGCTGATCGCCGTCGGGATCGGCGGCCGCAACGAACGACTCGCGACGTATGCGGTCGCGACCGGAGCTGCCTGCTTCGCGATCGGGCTCGCGGTGGCCGTGATCACGAGCCATCCCCTCTGGTAGCACGCCTCGTTGCTACAAAGGACGTAATGACTGATGTCGACGGCCTGAACGCCGGCTTCGCGCGCGACCTGCTCGAGGAGTACCTAGAGAACCCCGATGCGGTCCCGACCGAATGGCGCCAACTCTTCGAAAGCGGCGACAGCGACATCGTCGCAACCCACCCCGGTCTCGCCCGCCTGTTGGAGGTGGCCGGGAACGGCCACCCGGTTCCCGCTCCCGCTTCGACTCCCGCCCCCGGGCAGGCGCCGGCACAGGCCGAACCCGTCTCCGACGAGCTGCTCGGCGCCGTCGCTGCTGCGATGGCTCTCGTGAAGGCGCACCGCATGCATGGCCATCTCGCAGCCCATCTCGATCCGCTCGGCTCGGAGCCGCCCGGAGATCCCGCACTCGAACCCGAGCGGTTGATCCCGAAGCTGACCCCGGAGCTCCAAGCGCGCGTCCCGGCCGCCGTCTTGCGCATGTACGTCACGGGCGACACGCTTGCCGACGCCCTGCCGCGCCTGAGCGCCACGTACACGGGAACGATCGCGTACGAGATCGAGCACATCGCCGACCACGAAAAGCGCGTGTGGCTGCGGCAGGCGATCGAGTCCGGCAAGTACCGCACCCCGTTCTCGGCAGAAGAGAAGAAGGAGCTGCTCGTGCGGCTCTCCCGTGTGGAGGCGTTCGAGCAGTATCTGCGTCGCGCGTTCCTCGGACAGAAGCAGTTCTCGATCGAGGGCCTCGACGTGATGGTGCCGATGCTCGACGAGGCGATCGACCTCGCCGCAGAGAACGGCGCACACGAGGTCGTGATCGGGATGGCTCACCGCGGCCGGCTCAACGTTCTCGCGCACACGCTAGGGCTCGGCTACGACTCGATCTTGCGCGAGTTCGAGGGCGAGCGGACGATCGAGGCAGTCGTCGCCACGGACGAGGGCGGGACGGGCGACGTGAAGTACCACCTGGGCGCCACCGGGACGCGTTCGACTCCCGCGGGAGAGATCACGGTCACGCTCGCCGCGAACCCGAGTCATCTCGAAGCGGTCGACCCCGTAGTCGAGGGACGCGCGCGGGCAGAGCAGACTGATCGCTCGACCCGTTACGGCATGCACGACCCCAACGTTGCCTTAGCGGTGCTGATCCACGGAGACGCCTCCTTCCCTGGCCAGGGAGGCGTCGCGGAGACACTGAACCTCGCCGCGCTCGAGGGCTACTCCACCGGTGGGACGCTCCATCTGATTGCCAACAACCAGGTCGGCTTCACAACCGATCCAAGCGAAGGGCGCTCGACGCGTTACTCGAGCGACCTCGCCAAAGGCTTCGACGTTCCGATCATCCACGTCAACGCCGACGACGCGGAGGCCGCGATGTCCGTGGTCCGACTGGCGTTGGCTTTTCGCCGCCGCTTCGAGAGCGACGTCGTCGTCGACCTCGTGGGCTATCGGCGTCACGGGCACAACGAGCAGGACGAGGCGTCGTACACGCAACCGCTGATGACAGCGCAGATCGCGGAGCACTCGACGGTTCGCGAACATTTCGCGGAGCGGCTCGTCGCAGAGGGAGTCGTGACGCAGGAGGAGGCCGACCAGCTGATCAAGCAGGTCACCTCGGAATTGAAGCAGGCGCACGAAGCGTTGAAGGCGACGTTCGGCGCGCCGCATCCGCTCGAGGGCAAGATCCCGTTCTCGAGCGGTGACGGCGTGGTCACGGCTGTTGCGGCCGACCGGTTGCGCGAGTTGAACGAAGAGCTGCTGCGCCTCCCCGAGCATTTCACGCCGCACCCGAAGCTGATGGGACAGCTCGAGCGGCGGCTCAAGACGATCGAAGAAGGCGGCATCGACTGGGGCCAGGCTGAGGCTCTTGCGTTCGGGTCCCTGCTCGTCGAGGGAATCCCGATCCGGCTCACAGGTCAGGACACCGAGCGCGGCACGTTCTCGCACCGCCACGCCGTCCTCCACGACGTCCAGACCGGCGAGACGTTCACGCCGCTGCAGAACCTCGACGATGCAACCGCTTCGTTCGAGATCTACAACTCGCCGCTGTCCGAGTACGCCTGTCTCGGCTTCGAGTACGGCTATTCGATCGCTGCACCGGAAGCGCTCGTGCTCTGGGAAGCGCAGTTCGGTGACTTCGTCAACGGCGCACAGATCGTGATCGACCAGTTCATCGTCGCGGGGCTCGCGAAGTGGCGCGAGACGACTCGGTTGACGCTGCTGCTACCCCACGGCTATGAAGGGAACGGCCCCGAGCATTCAAGCGCACGGCTGGAACGGTTCCTCCAGCTCGCCGCGCAGGAAAACATCAGGGTCGCCAATCCCTCGACATCGGGCCAGCACTTCCATCTGCTCCGGCGTCAGGCCCTCGATGCCGCCGGCCGCCCGCTGATCGTGATGACGCCGAAAGGACTGCTGCGGTTGAAGCAGGCTTCCTCGACGCTCGCCGACCTCGCGGAGGGCTCGTTCCAGCAGGTGATCGACGATCCGGGTGCAATGCACGAGGACGTGACGCGCCTCGTGTTCTGCTCGGGCAAGGTCTACTACGACATCGATGGACATGAAGCGCGCGCGGAGGCAACGCACGTTGGGGTTGCGAGGCTCGAGCAGCTCTATCCGTTCCCGGTCGACGCCTATGCGGGGCTCATCGCCGGCTACCCGAACCTGCGCGAAGTCGTGTGGACACAAGAGGAGCCGCAGAACATGGGTGCCTGGCGGACGCTTCGTCATCGGCTCGAGGCGCCGCTGAAAGAAGCGGGGATCCCGCTCAGCTACGCCGGCAGACCCTGGCGGGCGAGTCCGAGCGAGGGGTATCCCACCGCCCACCTGCGCGAGCAGGACCGCATCGTCCGTGCCGCTCTCGGAACGACTTAGCGCTTACTCGAGCGACGCGAACGCGCACGCGCGCTCGCCTTGAGCACGCGTGAGGCGACCTTCGGTCCGTGCTTACGGGCCACGTTCATGATCTGCTTTCGCTGCTTGGGCGGCAGACGGCGCCAGATGTCCCACGCTGTCAGAACGACACCGACGGGCCCGAGACGTCTGCTGAGGCGCGGCACGAGCGTATCCTCGCACAGCCCCTACTCTCCGCGCCCTTTGTCCTTGTCCTTGTCGTTGCCCTTGCCGTTGTCGTGGCCGTGGTCTTTCTCGCTGTCGGGCTGCGGAGACTCTTCGGGCGGCGACGGCGTCGTGGCGGGCACCGGCGGCGGCGGCTCGGGTTGCGGCTTGCCTTTTTCCTTGGGCTTGGCGTGGCCCTTGCCTTTTCCCTTGCCGCTGGTCGCCGGTTGGTTTGGGGCGGGCGGTGTGACGGGAGCCGCCGGTGTGTCGCTGGCCAGCTCGCGCGTGCCGGCCGTAGGGGCCGGTGTAGGCGTCGGCTTCGGGCCCGGCTTCGAGGGGCGCGCGGGCGTGGAATGTGGACTAGCTGCCGGAACGGCCGGCCCGTAAACGGCGCGCCCGAACGGCTGCGTGTCCACCAGAGGCGCGGGACGCGACGGCGCCGACGCCACCAGGTCCACGGAGCGCAGAAGGGATGACGGCGGAGCTGTCAGCGATCGAACGGCGTCGTGCGTCGTGCCGAAGAACGCTGGCATTGCGAGTGCGAACCCGATGGCTCCCGTCATCAGCGCGGCGGCTAGAACGCGCGCGCATGTTTCCCTCATGTTTGTCCCCTAAGTTGTCGATATCTCGTCCCAGGGTATCGGCATCGGGGGAGAAAGTCTTGAAGGGAAGCCGTGGGTAGTTTCAAGGTCAAGCTCGTCGCCTACTTCCTGCTGCTGTCCTTGCTTCCCCTGGCGGCTGCCTTCTGGGGCTTCTCGACCGTCGCGGCGCGAAGCGAGGCGCGGCGGGTCGACGCGCGCCTGCAGGCCGGCCTGCGAGCGACGTTGGCTGCCTACCAAGAGGCGCTGGGCTCGGCCGATGAGGCGGCGGCAACGCTCGCCCGCAGGCCCTCGTTTCAGCGGGCGCTTGTGGCTCACGACCGTGCCGCGCTCGAGCGCATGCTCAGAGGCAACCCCGAGCTCTCAGTGGAGACGCCCGGCGGCTTCCGCGTCGGCACTCGCGACCCGAGCGCGGCCACGCGGCAGATCGCAGTCATCGGGCCCGGCGGCACCCGCGGCGCCGTGGTCGCTTCCGTTCCATTCGACCGGGCACTCGTCAAGCGTCTGGAGGCCCGCTCGGGCCTCGAGAACGCTGACCACGTTCTCGTGGTGGAGGGCGGACGGATCGTAGTCGGGCCTCCCGGCGTTACCGGCCGCTTCGATCTCGCTTCACGCAAGACCCGCACCGTCTCTCTGGGCGGAACGCGGTACCGGGCTCTCGTCGCAGGCACGCTCAAAGAACCGCCCGGCGCGACGCTCGGCGTGATCAGCCCGCAGGCGCTCATCGACGCTGCCAACCGCAAGGCGACGAACCAACTGCTCATCGGCCTCGCGGCCGCACTCCTGTTCGTCGCGGCCGTGGCCTACGTCGAAGGTCGCTCGATCGTGCGCACCATCCGGCGTCTCGTCGACGCCGCTCACGCAATCGCGCGAGGGGACCTGAAACAACGCGTGCCCGTCCAAGGGCGTGACGAGTTCGCGCTGCTCGGCCGAACCTTCAACCAGATGGCCTTCCAGCTGCAGACCCGTCTCGACGAGCTCGAGGCAGAACGCGGGCGGCTGCGCGACGTCACCTCGCGCTTCGGTGAGGCTCTCGGCGCAACGCACGACGCAGAGCAGCTGATGCCCCTGATCGTCGAGGCTGCGATCGAGGCGACCAGCGCCGCCGGCGGCGTGCTCGTCGGGACGAGTGGCTCGCTCGTCACCGCCGGCTATCCCGACAAAGGTTCGGAGCGCCTCGAGGTGCCTCTGCAGGCGGGCTCCATCAGCTTCGGCTCGCTGCTGCTCTTCGGCGACGAGTTCAGCGACGAGGACCGCATGACGGCCGTCTCGCTCGCTTCGCATGCAGTGGTCGCACTCGACAACGCGCGCCTGCACCGAATCGTGGAACGGCAGGCACTGATCGACGGCCTCACCGGTCTGGCCAACCGGCGCCAGTGCGAGGAGACCCTCGACGACGAGCTCGCCCGAATCGAGCGTTTCGGCGGGAGTCTCGCCGTTGTGGTCGCGGACCTCGACTGGTTCAAGGACGTCAACGACCGGCACGGCCACCCCGCCGGCGATGCCGTCCTGCGGGAGTTCGCCGTGCTTCTCCAGGACACGGTCCGGGACGTCGACCTCGCCGGTCGCTGGGGTGGGGAGGAGTTCGTCCTCGTCCTCCCCGGGACCGACCTCGTTGGCGGCGCCCAGCTGGCCGAGCGGATTCGGTCGGCGCTCGCAGGCCAGATCGTGCTGGCCGTGGACGGCACCCCGATTCCCGTGACTGCGAGCTTCGGCGTCGCCGCGACTCCCCCGGCCAGGACGGCTTCGGAGCTCGTCGCTGCGGCAGATGCGGCCCTGTACCAGGCCAAGCGGGCCGGCAAGAACCGGGTCGAGACCTCGCCCGAGTCCGTCCCCCAGCACTAACTTTCACTAGTTTCGGCCGAGAAAGCCGCCCTGAAGGGCTACAATCTCCCCCGTAGGGAGTGCCCCCCAACCCAGGAGCCTCTATGCAAGTTGAGACGCCGTCGATTTTCGCCAAGGTCATCCAGGACCATCTCGAGCTGAAGGAGCGGAACGCCAGGCTCGAGGAGTCGATGCCGATCGGTCACTACAAGGCCGCGGATCCGTTCGACAATCACCCTCTTTTCAAAACCGAAGAGCAGGCACGCCTCGAAGAGACCATGGACGGCGACGAGGCGGCGGTCAGTTCCGATTCCCCCGTGCTCGCCTGGCCCGGCGAGGAGACAGCGGAGAAAGCCACCGGCCCGGAATCCGAGGACGGCCTCTGGGGCCGAAGCCGCGACTTCGACTGGGGCGACTAACTCTTCGACCAGTTCGGTCCCGGCGTCGTAGGGTAGGTCCTTCGGACCACGACGACGGGAGGCTGGACATGAAGCGACTTCTGCTGGGATTCGGGCTCGCGGCGGGTCTCGCCTATGCCGTGCGCGAATGGTTCGGTGCGCCGCTGCCGCAGCCGAGCTGGGACGAGACGGACAACGATCCCGAGGATCTGAGCCAGGACCTGGCACAACGCGCACGCGAAGCGGAAGGCGCGCAGGCCGAAGAAGAAGCCCCGGCCTAGTTGAGAGGCCTGGTGCGAAATTCCGCCGGGCCGGATGACGCTCCAGACACGGCGCCGGATCAGCACGTTCGCCCGCGGCACGTAGCTCCGCTACGCACCGCGAACGACCGCACTGCCCCGCTTGGTCTGGAGCGCCCCCGACGTCGGCCGAATTTCACACCCTCCAGATAAGACTCGCGACGAAGCGCAGGTCGTCGACTAAGGCGGCGAACTCCGCTTCGCGCAGCTCCGGGTCGCCACGGAGGATGG
>DASWGR010000088.1:0-7450 GCA_036393535.1 Gaiellaceae bacterium
TGATCTTCTCGACGAGCTCCGTGACGGCGTCCTCGAGCTGCTCGGCGGGGACGACGCGGTTGACGAGCCCCCACTCGAGCGCCGTGTCGGCGTCGATGAAGTCGCCGGTGAGGAGCATCTCGAGCGCGCGCTTGCGCCCGATCGCGCGCGACAGCGGCACCATCGGCGTGGAGCAGAAGAGGCCGATCTTCACTCCGGGCGTCGCGAACCGCGCGTCCTCGGCGGCGACCGCGAGGTCGCACGCGGCAACGAGTTGGCAGCCGGCGGCGGTGGCGACGCCGTGCACGCTCGCGATCACCGGCTGCGGGACGCGGTGGATCGTCTCCATCAGCTCGGTGCAGACGTCGAAGAGCTGCTGGTAGAAGGGGAGTTCGCGGCCGACCATCTCGCCGAGGTCGTGGCCGGCTGAGAAGGCAACCCCTGCTCCTTCGATCACGATTGCCCGCACGTCCGCGTTCGCGCCGAGCATGCGGAGCGCTGCGATCAGCTCCTCCATCAGCTCGAGCGAGAGCGCGTTCCGCTTCTCGGGCCGGCTGAGCGTGACGCGTGCCGCCGGTCCCTGCTCCGTCAGGAGGACGGTGCGGAACCCGGTCGTCGCAATCGCGGTCACCGGGGCGTAGGCTAGCTACAGATGCCTCAAGGCGTGCATCTGTCGCCGCTCACGCCGGTTGCGTTCCTCGAGCGCAGCGCCGCTGCGTTTCCGGCGCGGGTGGCGGTGGTCGACGGCGAGCGGCGCTTGACCTGGGCCGAGCTGAGGGAACGGGTGCGGCGGCTTGCCGTAGCGCTCCAGGAGAGCGGGCTCGAGAAGGACGACCGCGTCGCATTCCTGGCGCCGAACACGAGCGAGCTGCTCGAGGCGCACAACGGCGTGCCCGCGGCGGGCTGCGTGCTGGTCGCGATCAACACCCGGCTGACCTCCAGCGAGATCGCCTACATCCTCGACCACTCCGGCGCGCGGGTGCTCGTGGTCCACGACTCGCTCGCTCACCTCGTCGACGGCGTCGCAGTCGAGCGCGTTCTCGTCTGCGGCGAGGGCGGCGACTACGAGCAGTTTCTGGCTTCGGCCCGCGACGGCGAGCCGGAGGACAGGCTCGTCTCGGAGGACGACACGATCAGCATCAACTACACGAGCGGGACGACCGGGCGTCCGAAGGGCGTCATGTACACCTACAGGGGCGCGTACCTGAACGCGCTCGCCGAGGTTGTCCACGCTCGGCTCGACTCGCGGTCGGTGTACCTGTGGACGCTGCCGATGTTCCACTGCAACGGCTGGTGCTTCACGTGGGCCGTCACCGCAGTCGGCGCGACGCACGTCTGCCTGCCCAAAGTGGACCCTCCGCTGGTCTGGAAGCTGCTCGCGGACGAAGGCGTGACGCACATGAACGGCGCGCCGACCGTCCTCGTCATGCTCGCCTCCGACGCGGCTGCGCACCCGCTCGAGCGACCGGTTCTCGTCACGACCGCGGGCGCTCCTCCACCGCCGGCCGTCATCGAGCGGACCGAGGCGCTGGGCTTCGAGATCAACCACCTCTACGGGCTGACCGAGACGTACGGTCCGATCACGATCTGCGAATGGAACCCTGACTGGGACGAGCTCGACGTCGAGGAGCGGGCCCGTCTGAAGGCGCGACAGGGACTGCACATGGTGACCGCCGATCCGGTGCGCGTCGTCGACCGCGAGATGAACGACGGCGCGGCGGACGGCGCGACAATGGGCGAAGTCGTCATGCGCGGCAACAACGTGATGAAGGGCTACTTCGACGACGAGGCCGCAACCGCAGAGGCGTTTCGCGGCGGCTGGTTCCACTCCGGCGACCTCGGCGTGATGCATCCCGACAGTTACGTCGAGCTCCGCGACCGCGCGAAGGACATCATCATCTCGGGAGGCGAGAACATCTCGACGATCGAGGTCGAGCGCGCGCTGGTTCGCCATCCCGACGTGCTCGAGGCCGCCGTCGTCGCGATCACCGACGAGAAATGGGGCGAGCGGCCGAAGGCGTTCGTGACGCTCAGGCCTGGAGCCACGATCACCACGGACGAGTTGATCGCCTTCTCGCGCGAGACGCTGGCGGGCTTCAAGGTGCCGAGCGAAGTGGAGTTCGGTGAGCTCCCGAAGACCTCGACAGGGAAGATCAAGAAGTACGAGCTGCGCGAGCGCGAACGGGCGCGGCGCGCGCCGCTCGCATCGACCACTGCGTAGTTTTGGGAGCGCGCTATCCGCGGAGGTCATAATCGGGGCGTGGTCGACAACGAGTCTTCCCAGAGAGGCCAGAGCGGCAGCGGGTTGTTGCCCGGCGGCCCGGATCAGGGCCCGGGGCTCGGTGACCTGGGAGGTCGCGTTCCCGCTGAGCTCCGGGACGTCTCGTTCCCGGTTTCGATGCGCGGCTACGACCGTCAGACCGTCGATGCCTATGTCGAGCGCGTCAATCGCGTGATCGCGGAACTCGAAATGAGTCGCTCGACGGAGGCGGCGGTCAAGCACGCCATCGACCGAGTCGGGGAGCAAACCAGCGGCATCCTGCAGCGTGCGCGGAGGTCGGCGGAGGAAATCACCGCCGACGCGCAAGAAGAAGCAGAGGAGACAACCGAACGCGCGAGAGCCGAGGCGGAGACGTTCGTTGCCGACGCAGGCGCGGAGGCGGCGGAGCTCGTTGCCAACGCGAAGGCCGAGGCGGGGGAGATCCTTGCCCGGTCGCGCGCAGAGGCGGCAGAGCGCCTTCAGCAGGCAGAGGAGGAGGTTGCGGCGCTGCGGGAACAGGCAGACGCGTGGATGCGCCAGTTGCGCGCTGAGACCGAGGCCATCTCGGAAACGCGCCGCAAGCTGCTCTCCGACATCCGCGAGATGGCCACGCGCTTCGATGAAGTGGCCAGCTGGGCGGCTGCCCGGTTCCCGCACCGTGAGGCCGCCGAGGGCACTGAGGAAGGGTTGCTGGAGGGCAAGGTGGAAGCCGAAACCGAGCCGGTCGAGGTCACAGCGACGCATGAGCCCGCGGCCGCGAAAGGGGCACGTCCGGCTCCGGACAGCTAACTGCGGCGGACGGGTAGAGGCGCCGAAGAACGTCGGCGCGACTTACGTGATAGAGCGGGAGCTTCTTCAGCTGATCTTCGAACGCGTCAGGCAATTGACGAGGCTCGGACGCCGTGGAATATGCTCGACACGGGCAAGCTACCGGAGGTCGGCATGTCATTGAAGCTCAACATCCTTCCGCCCAGCGTGAACAACATGTCTGCCCGCGTTTTCGTGCGGGCCGCGGGGCTCCCGTTCGAGGAAGAAAACGTGTGGGGCAAGACTCAGTCGGAGGAGTACCTCTCCAAGTGCCCGTCCGGGTTGACGCCGTCGGTGGAGACCGAAGGGCTTCCCAAAGGTGCGCTCTGGGAGAGCTGCGCGGTGATGATGTATCTCGCGAGCCGCGAGGGGCTCAGCGACCTGTATCCGACCGACCTAGCGCGTCGTGCGATGGTCGACAGCGCGAACTTCTACACGATGAGCATCCTCTACCCGCTCGTGGCGCGCGCTACCTATCCGCGCCTGAGCTTCTCGGGGTATCCGGGCGAGGTTTCCACATCGGATGCCTCGGACGAGGAGAAGGAAGCCGCCCGCCAGTCGGCGGAGGCTGCGCTTCCCCGCATCTTGGACGTCTATCCCGCCTTCTTCTTCACCGACGCCGGCTTCATCGGCGGCGACGGACCGACGATCGCGGACATCCGTCTGGCGAGCACGCTGGAGTTCCTCGAGGTCACGGACGGCGGGCTCCCAACCTGGGCGACGGACTACAGAGATCGGGTCGAGTCTGCACTCGGCGATGCGTACACCGAGCCCGCAGCCGACGTGCGCGGCTACATCGCGCAGGTAACAGGCGCGGCCGTCGCCGGCTAGTGCCCCTTCCAGTAATGCTTCCGAGCTTCTGGGTCGCTAGCACCAAGCGATGCAAGGACGCAGGGAGCGCCCATAACCGTAGCTATGGGCGCGACCGAGGACGCGGCAGCGCGCAGCGTGATAGCGGGCCAGAAGCCGGAGGGTATTGCTGGATGGGGCAATAGGACGGCTCCGTCGCGCGCGCGCCCCGCTCTATTGACGACGGTCGTCGGGAGCTATCCCCAGCCCGACTGGCTGATCGACCGAGAGCGGCTTGCAGAGCGGCTGCCGCCGCGCGTGGAGCGCGTGAACTCTGGCGGGTACCTGAGCCGTTCCTCGAGGAGGCCCAGGACGACGCGACACGACTCGCCGTCCACGATCTGGAGCGGGCCGGCGTCGACGTGGTCACAGACGGCGAGATGCGGCGGGAGAGCTACTCCAACCGATTCGCGACCGCGCTCGCCGGCGTCGATCTCGACGATCCCGGTGTCGCGCTCGATCGTACGGGTCACGAGAATCCGGTCCCGAGAGTCGTCGGGCCGATCCGGCGGACGCGGCCGGTCGAGGTCCGGGACGTCGAGTTTCTTCGCGCGATCACCGACCGCCGGACGAAGATCACAGTTCCCGGCCCGTTCACGATGACGCAGCAAGCCCAGAACGACTACTACGCCGACGAACGGAGTCTCGCACTTGCGTACGCGGAATCCGTCAACGAGGAGCTGCGGGACCTCAAGGCTGCGGGAGCCGATGTTGTTCAAATCGACGAGCCGTATCTCCAGGCGCGTCCAGAGCCGGCGCGGAAGTATGCGATCGAGGCGATCAACCGCGCGCTGGACGGGATCGAAGGCGACACGGTCCTTCACACCTGCTTCGGCTACGCGCACATCGTTCACGACCGACTCACCGGCTACCCGTTTCTCGGCGAGCTCGATGACTGCCTCGCGACTCACCTCTCGCTCGAGGCGGCGCAGCCGAATCTCGACCCGGAAGTGCTGCTCGACGTCTCCGACAAGACGATCATCCTGGGAGTTCTGGATCTGGGGTCGAGCGAGGTGGAGACGCCCGACGGCGTCGCAGACCGGATCCGGAAAGCCCTCGCGGTGGTCCCGCCGGAGAGGCTCATCGTCGCGCCGGACTGCGGAATGAAGTACCTGCCCCGCGAGCGGGCGTTCCGGAAGCTCGAAGCGATGGTCGCCGGTGCGCGGCTCGTCCGAGGAGAACTCGCCGATGCAGATCGGTAAGCACCGGACATCCGTCAGCCATATCGGCCAGGCCTATCCCGACAGGGTCGAGGTGCGCGGCCGCGACCTCACCGGCGACCTGATGGGCAGGTTGAGCTTCACCGAGTACTTCCACCTGTTGCTCACCGGCCGCGAGCCGACCGACGACGAGCGCTTCTTCCTCGACCTGATGCTCGTCGCAATCGCCGAGCACGGGATGATGCCCACGAACATCGCGGCGCGGATGACGCTTGCGGCGGACCCGGGATCGCTGCAGGGAGCCGTTGCTGCAGGGATCCTCGGCTGCGGACCGGTGGTCCTCGGCACTTCGGAGTCGTGCGCGCGGCTACTCGAAGAGGCGCAGAAGAAGGTGGCGTCCGGCGGCGCACCCGCGGCGGTCGCCGGGGATGTGGCGCGCGCGACCCACGCTTCTGATGGCAAGGTGCCCGGGTTCGGCCATCCGGTTCACCGGCCGCTCGACCCGCGCGCCGAGCGGATTCTCGAGCTCGCGGACGACCGCGGGGTGAGCGGGCCCCACGTCCTGCTTGCGCGCTGCCTCCGCGACGCGGTTGCCGAGGCCTGGGGCAAGCCGCTGACGATGAACGTCGCCATGCCCATCGCCGCAGTGATGCTCGACCTGGGCTTTTCGTCCTCCGTCGTGAAGGCTGTTCCGATTCTCGCGCGAACGGCGGGACTGCTCGCTCATCTGACCGAGGAGCAACACAATCCCGTCGGCTTCCTCATGGCAGCGAGAGCGGAGGAGGCGGTCGAGTACGAGCGGTCCCCCGAAGACGCGCTCTGACGATGCTCGATCCCGAAGTCGAGACCCGCCCGTGGCAAGAGCAGCTCGCGCTCGACGACACGAGCTATCGCACCCAGCTCGCCTACCTCTTCGACCGCTCGGCCTTGTACCGCGAGAAGCTGGCCGCGGCAGGATTCGCATCCCTCGAAGCGGCGGGCGGGCTCGCGGACATCGCGCAGCTGCCGCTCACCGCGAAGAGCGAGATCAGGGCGACGTGCACGCCCGACAATCCGATCGGCGCGCATCTCTGCGCGGCGCCGTCCGAGATCGTTCGGATCTACTCGACGAGCGGCACCACCGGCGCGCCCAGCTACGTCCCGCTGACGGCAGGCGATCTTGAAAACTGGGTGACCGCCTCGGCACGCAGCTACGCGGCCTCCGGCATTGCCGCGGGTCAGCGCATCGTCTCCACGTACAACGCCGGACCGTTCGTGGCAGGGGCGGCCCTGGCCGCGTTCGAACGCATCGGCCTCTGCCACATTCCCGTCGGCACCGGGCACACCGAGCGTCTGATGCTCGCGGTCGAGCTCCTCCGGCCCGAGGCCGTGGTGCTTACGCCGTCCTACGCCGCGTATCTCGTTGAATGGGCGGCGGAGCGGAACGTCGATCTGCGGGGGTCGAGCGTCGAGCGCGTCCTCGTAGCGGGTGAGCCGGGCGGCGGCGAGCCGGCGTTCCGTGCGAAGCTCGAAGACGGCTGGGACGCCAAGGTCGCCGAAGCGATGGGCATCGGCGACATCGGCGCGTCGCTCTGGGGCGAGTGCGAAGAGCAGGACGGAATGCACCTGGGCGCGCGCGGCTTTGTCCACGCCGAGCTGATCGAACCCGAAACAGGCGTCGCCCTCGAGCTGGACGACGGTGCGGCCGGCGAGCTCGTGTTGACGCATCTTCAGCATCGCGCGGCACCGCTGCTGCGATTCCGCACGCGCGACCATGTCCAGGTCCGGACCAGCCCGTGCAAATGTGGCCGCACGAGCCCGCGCTTGCGGTGCATCGGGCGAACGGATGACATGCTCATCGTCCGCGGGGTCAACGTGTTCCCCTCGGCCATCCGCGAGGTGGTGAGCGCGTTCGCTCCGACGGTCAGCGGCCACATCCTCGTGAGGCCGCAGGCACGGGGCGTAAAGCAGGAGCCGCCGCTTCCCGTGAGCGTCGAGCTTGCGCGCGGCGCACAGGCCGACGTCGCGCTCGCGGAAGCGATCCGCGAGAGACTGCGCAACGTACTCGTCGTCGACACGCGCGTGGATCTCGTGCCGTGCGGGAGCCTACGGCGTAGCGAATACAAGTCGAGGCTCGTCGAGTACTAGGGGCCTGTCCGGAAAGTGGCCACGGTGGATGACACGCGGCACGGGCCGGGAGGCAAGGACGCAGGCGTCGCCGATATGCAGGCATATCGGCGGGCCGAGGACGCAGCATCGCGGCCCGTGACGCCTGTCAGGCGCCCTGGTTCATTTTCCGGACAGGCCCCTAGGTGTAACACACGATGTCGCTGATGTACGCGATGCTCTTCTGGGAGATTCGATCGAGCAGCTTCTGCCGCCCCTCCTCTGGACTCAAGCCACAGTTGTGCGCGAT
>DASWGR010000089.1:0-4907 GCA_036393535.1 Gaiellaceae bacterium
AACACAGGGCTCGGTTTCGTCCACCCCAACATGCTCTCCCAGGAGCGCTCCGCACTCGTGGCGGTGATGATCACTTTCGTCTGGTCGATGTTCGGGACGAACCTGATCATCTTCTTGGCCGGGATGGCCACGATTGATCAGGAGATCTACGACGCCGCACGAGTGGACGGCGCGGGCTCGTTCGCAGTGTTGGTGAAGATCACGATCCCCCTGCTGAGGCGATTCATCCAGTTCACGTTCATCGTCACGCTGATCACCGCGTTCACGGCGCTGTTCAGCCTCATCTTCGTGATGACAGGAGGCGGGCCGGGCTACGGGACGACAACGCTCGAGTTCTTCATCTACGAACAGGCATTCTCGGCCGGCGACTTCGGGCTCGCTTCGACCGCAGGCGTGATGCTCTTCGTCGCCGTCGCCGCCGTCAGCGTGCTCCAGCTCCGGTTGCTCAGGGTCGAGGAGTAGCGCGACGATGTCGGCACTGGGCCTCCACGAACGACTGGGCAACGTGCGTTGGAAGTACCTCGTCTCCCGCGGTCTGATCTACCTCGCGCTCGCCGTCATCACCGTCGTGATGCTCTACCCCTTCTACTACATGGGGGTGAACGCCTTTCGCTCGCTCGACCAGTACTACGCTGGACACGGCTTCTCCCTCGCGAGCTGGCACAACCTGTTCAAGTCGTTGCCGGTCGGCCGCGAACTCCTGAACTCCACGCTGATCACCGTCGGAGCGATCGCGCTCATCCTCGCCGTCAGCACAACCGGCGGTTACGCGTTTGCGGTGCTTCGCTATCCGGCCTCTCGACTGATCTTCCTGATCGTGATCGCGGCCATGATGGTGCCGATGCAATCGATCATCGCGCCGGAGTACGTCAACCTCGCGAACCTCGGTTTCATCAACCACCGCTACGGCGCGATCCTGGTGTATGCCGCGCTCGGCGCGCCGTTCTCGACGTTTCTGATGACGACCTACTTCCGACGGATACCTGAGGAAGTGATCGAGGCTGCGCTCATCGACGGCCTCGGCTACGGACGGGTCTTCTTTCTGATCATGCTGCCACTCGCGGTGCCGGCAATCGTCACCATCGCGGTGCTGCAATTCATCCAGGTCTGGGACGACCTGCTCGTGGGGCTGCTGTTTCTGCAGACGCCCGATGTCCGTCCGATCACCGTCGGGCTCGCGACGATCCCGTCGCAGCACCTCCTCGACGTTCCCCTCCTCATGGCCGGCTCGCTGATCAGTGCGCTCCCCGCCGTGATCGTCTACCTCGTCTTTCAGCGGTACCTGATCAGCGGCCTCACGATGGGGATCAGCAAGTAATGGAGCCGCCCTGCCGAGGCGCCGAGGTTCGAGAAACGGCAGATACAGGCCGAGACCTTTGCCGCGGGTTGCGACCGGTTGCCGATCGAAGCGCGTGGGAAGGAGAGGGAAGGAGTCGAATGGCCGCCGGAAACGCGGTCATGTGTGGGTTGGCGACCACAGGCAGTGGATCGTCGTCGGGCTCGTGCTCTGGCCGTGGTTACGCTCGTCGTGTCGGGCACGTTCGCGTTCCTGGAAGTGACCCCGCTCGGGACGGGTACGGACGCGTTGTCAACGTCGCGTCAATCACGGGCAAGGAGGGCAATCCGATGGCCGCCGCGTACTCGGCGAGCAAGGCGGCGGTGATCGGGATGACAAAGTCGATCGCGAAGGAGGTTGCGGGCACTGGCGTCCTCGTGAACTGCATCGCGCCGGCCGTGATCGATACGCCCATCCTCAGTCAGCTCAGCGACGAGCACATCGGCTACATGCTCGAGAAGATCCCGCTCGGCCGGGTCGGCAAGCCTGAGGAGGTCGCGCACCTGATCGCCTACCTCGCCAGTGAAGACCTGAGCTTCGTCACCGGGGCGTGCTTCGACATCTCGGGCGGGCGGGCGGTCTATTGACGCGAATCGTCCGCTTCCAGGAGCCGGGAGTCGAGCCCCGGCTGGGCCTCGCCGAGCCCGATCCGTCAACGACCGTGCACGAGCTCGAGGACGACGACGTCCTCTCCGTGTTGCGAGGGAGTCACGAGCTCACCGGACGCTCGATCAAGGCCCGTGACGCCGAGACGCTCGAGCTATCGTCCCCGTTCGTGCTCCTCGCGCCGCTCGTTCCGCCCGAGACGTGGGCCGCGGGCGTCACGTACGAACGCAGCCGCGATGCTCGAGTCGACGAGAGCCGGGTCGAGGCCCGCGACGTGTACAGCCTCGTCTACGACGCCGAGCGTCCTGAGTTGTTCATGAAGGACGCGGCCGGCCGAAGGACGGTGGGCCCAGGCGCAACCGTCGGCGTCCGCTCGGACGCGTCCTGGACGGTGCCGGAGCCCGAGCTCGCACTCGTCCTGGACGCCGGCGGGAAGCTGCTCGGCGCGACGATCGGCAACGACGTCACGGCGCGGGACGTGGAAGGCGCTAATCCGCTCTACCTCCCGCAGGCCAAGTTGTTCGCGGCCGCGTGTGCCTTGGGCCCCGCGATTCTGATCCCGGAGGACTGGTCGCTGCCCTTCGAGATCGAGCTTCGACTCTTCGGCACTGATGGTACGGTCATCTACGAAGCTCAGACCTCGACCGCAAGGATGCGGCGCTCGTTCGAGGAGCTGGCGGGGTGGGTCGTGCGGGAGAACCCCGTACCTGCGGGGAGCGTGCTCCTCACCGGCACGGGCCTGGTGCCGCCCGACGACATCGCGCTCGCGCCGGGGCAGCAGATCGAGATTCGAGTCCCGGGTATTGGCAAGCTGGTGAATCCGGTCGGCGCAGCAGCCGACCTTCTTCCCGCCGAAAGGAGCGAAATCCATGTCCGATAGCGTGCTCGAGGCGCCCGCGCGGCCGGGGCTCGCCAATTACGTCGGCGGCGAATGGGCGCCGGCGCGGAGCGGCCGCACGTACGAGAAGCGGAATCCAGCACACCCGTCCGAAGTGGTCGGGGAGTTTCCCGCGTCCGCCGAAGAGGACGTGGATGCTGCCGTCGAAGCGGCGGCTGCTGCTTTCCCCAGCTGGTCGGAAGTGCCCGCGGCAGGGCGCGCGGCCGTTCTGATGCGCGCGGCTGATGCCATCGAGGCACGAGTCGAGGACATGGCTGCCGACATGACGCGCGAGATGGGCAAGCCGTTGCGCGAGGCACGCACGGAGTCTGCGCGCACCGCCGCGATCTTCCGCTTCTTCGCCGGTGAGGCCTGGCGGCCGAAGGGTGAGCTCTACGAACAGTCGGCCACCGGCTCGGCGGTGTACACCCTGCGTCGACCGCTCGGCGTCGTCGGGCTGATCACCCCGTGGAACTTCCCGGCCGCGATCCCGGCCTGGAAGATGGCGCCGGCGCTCGCCTACGGCAACACGGTCGTTCTGAAGCTCGCGCAGGAAGCGCCGCTGACGGGCCTCCACCTCGCGGCTGCTCTCGACGAGGCCGGGATCTCCGCCGGCGTCCTGAATGTCGTCATCGGCCGAGGGCCCGAGGTCGGCACGCCGCTGGTCCTTCATCCCAAGGTGAAGGCGATCTCCTTCACCGGATCGGTCGCCGTCGGCCACCAGGTGCGCGACGAGGCGACAGCGCTCGGGAAACGCGTCCAGCTCGAGCTCGGCGGCCAGAACCCCCTCATCGTGATGGCGGACGCCGATCTCGACCGCGCGGTCGAGGCCGCATATGCCGGCGCGTTCTGGTCGGCGGGACAGAAGTGCACCGCGACACGTCGTATCTACGTCGAGGCGCCCGTGTACGACGAGTTCCGTCAGCGTCTCCTCGAGCGCATGCGCAGCGGCAAGGTCGGTGATCCGGCCGACCCGGAGACCGAAGTCGGCCCGCTGGTGAACGAACAGCAGCTGCACGACGTGGCCGAAGCGATTGAGCGGGGCAAGCGCGAGGGCGGGACGGTGCTTGCGGGCGGCGAGCGCCTCGACGACGACTCGTACCTGATCGCGCCGACGCTGTTCGAAGACGTCGCCGACGACGCAATGCTGTCCTGCGAGGAAGTGTTCGGCCCGGTGACGTCGCTCTATCGCTTCGAGACGCTTGACGACGCGATCGACCGGGCGAATGCGGTGGAGTTTGGTTTGTCCGCGTCCATCTTCACGACGAGCCTCGTTGCCACCCAGGAATTCGTGAAGCGGCTCGAGGCCGGTCTCCTCCACGTCAACTCTCAGACCGCGGGAGCGGACGTGCACGTCCCGTTCGGCGGGATCAAGGGCTCCGGCTTCGGCCCGCACGAACAAGGTCGAGCTGCGCTCGAGTTCTACACCGAGCTCGTGACCGTCTACCAGGACGTGTGAGCGAGCACTTTCTGATCACCGGCGCGCTCATTGCCGATGTTGAGCTGCCACGACGCGTTCGTTTCGCCAGCTCCCGCAACTCAGGCCACGCGGGCAAAAATTGGCGAATTCCCCTGCAAACAGATCAAGCCCGCCAGGCATCTGAAGTCAACAACTGTCCCGCAGGAAACCCGTACGGCGAAGGAGAGGGAGCGCAATCTCCTGCCTTCGAAACTACGCCCCTTCTACCCCGCTTCTACGCCGACGGACGAACCCCGAGCAGTCGCGCACACGATCGCCTGCAGCGCCACCGCGGCCGGGAAGAGCCTGCACTACCCGCGAATCAACGGCGGCAGGGGGCTTGTCTTCAAAACCAGTACGGCGTCGTAGCCCGACGCTAGGCAGGTTCGACTCCTGTGCCGCTCCGTTAGCCGGAAAGCCGCATCACTTGCAGGAACTGGCGTCCGTCAACCTGAGGATTCAGGCCCTATTCGCTCGGCAGAGACCGCCTGAGACCGCCTCATATCGATGGTGGCTGGCGCCCAACTGGCGCACATGCGGCCAGTGGCCGCGCTCTTGCCGCAGACCGCCCCGTATGGAAACGTCCCGCCGATGCGCGTCGATATCGAGCTCAAGAATTACAGGTGCTT
>DASWGR010000090.1:0-27172 GCA_036393535.1 Gaiellaceae bacterium
TAGGACGACCGGCGAGCGAGTTCCGCCCGGCGTCTCGATCTCGCGCAGGTTCCAGCTTTGCACTGCGCTGATCTTAAAGGGCCGGAGCGAGGCCGCGGTTAGACTCAAACGCTTCGTGAGCCTTGCAGTGAACAGGTACGAGGTCGGCCAGATCGGCACGAATTGTTACGTGGTCCGGGCCGACGCAGCCGCGGCGGAAGCTGTCGTTGTCGACCCCGGGGCGGAGGCGGCACGGCTGCTCGACGAGCTCGGCGCCCTGGGCGCTCGCTGCACGGCGATTCTCATCACTCATGGCCACTGGGATCACCTGGGCGGGGTGGCGGATCTCGCGGAGGCGACAGGCGCGCCGGTCCATATGGCCGAAGGGGAGAGACTGCTGCTGGAGGATCTCAACAGCTTCACGCCTCCCAGCATCGAGCTCCGCCCCTACACGGCTGACGTGCTTTTGCAGGGCGACGAGACGCTCGAGCTCGTGGGCATCTCGTTCCAGACGCTGCGCGTTCCCGGGCATTCCCCAGCGCATCTCGCCTACTACGCCGAAGGGGCACTCTTCTCCGGGGACGTCGTGTTCGCCGGCTCGGTCGGCCGGACCGATCTTCCTGGTGCAGACTGGGACACGCTCGTCGAGTCGATCCGCATGCTCGCGGATCGGTATCCACCGGACACGATCGTCTATTCGGGTCACGGCGCGGAAACGACGCTCGGTACGGAGCTCGCACGGAATCCGTTTCTCGCGGAGCTGCGCGCGTGACGCGCTTCGAAGCGCCGCGCGGCACGCACGACATCCTTCCGTCCGAGCAGCCGCTCTGGCAGTGGGTGACGGCGGAGATGCAGGACGTCTCCGCGCTGTATGGCTACCGGCGCATTGACACACCCGCCTTCGAGGACACGGAGTTGATCGTCAGGACGTCGGGCGGCGGCTCAGACGTCGTGCAGAAGGAGACGTACACGTTCACCGACCGCGGCGACCGCTCACTGACGCTCCGGCCGGAAGCGACGGCGCCCATCTGCCGCGCGTACGTCCAGCACGGGCTTCATCGTGAGGCGCAGCCGCAGAAGCTGTACACGCTTGGGCCGATGTGGCGATACGACCGCCCGCAGCGGGGTCGTTACCGCGAGCACTGGCAGCTGTCGGTCGAGGCGATCGGCACCGATGATCCCGCGATCGACGCGGAGGTGATCCAGCTCTACTCAGAGCTCCTGCGCCGCGTCGGGGTGACCGACTACGTGCTCGAGCTCAACTCGATCGGCGACCGCAACTGCCGTCCGGCCTATCTCGAGCGACTCGCGAAGTGGCTCGACGAGCACGACCAAGAACTCGACGAGGAGGCGCGCAACAAGCGGGCGACGTCGCCGCTGAGGGTCTTCGACGTGAAGAGCGAGCGCGTGCAGGCGCTGCTGGCCGACGCGCCGAAAATCGGCGAGTCGCTCTGCGAGGAGTGCCGCGAGCACTTCGCCCGTGTGCGTGAGTACCTCGATGCCTATGGCGTGAGCTACGAGCTGACCCCGACGCTCGTTCGCGGCCTCGACTACTACACGCGGACAACGTTCGAGTTCAAGGACGAGGCGATCGGCGCGAAAGACACGATCTGTGGGGGAGGCCGTTACGACGGGCTCATCGAGCAGATCGGCGGGCCGCCGACGCCGGGGATCGGCTTCGGCGCCGGCATCGAGCGCCTCCTGCTCTCGATCGGCTCGGAACGCGCGGAGCCGCCGCACATCGACGTGTTCTTCGTGTGCGAGCAGAACAGCGACCGTGCTCGCATCCTTCCGCTCCTCGCCGAGCTACGTCGCCGTGGGTTGCGGGCCGACATGGATTACGCGGCGCGCTCGACCAAGGGCCAACTCACCCAGGCCGCGCGGCTCGGTGCGGGTTGGACAGTCCTCGTCGACGGCGCCCAGGCGACCGTTCGTCAACAGGGTCGCAAAGACTTCACCGCGCCGCTCGAGGAGATTGTCGACAGGATCACGGGATGAACCGCTGGCGTGATCTCTACTGCGGCGAGGTCAGCCCCGACCGCGTCGGAGACACGGTTTCTGTCGCCGGGTGGGTCGCGCGCCGTCGTGATCACGGCGGGCTGATCTTCATCGACCTACGCGACCACACGGGCATCGTCCAGCTCGTGGTCAATCCCGACCGTGCGCCGGGGGCCGCAAAGATCGCACACGACATCCGTTCAGAGTTCGTCGTACATGCGCGAGGTGAAGTGGTCCGTCGCGCGCCCGAGGCCGTCAACCCGAACATCCCCACGGGTGAGGTCGAGATCCAGGTCGACGACCTCGAGATCGTCGCGCGCTCGGAGCCGCTTCCATTCCAGCTCGACGACGAGGGAGTCGAGGAGCCGACACGTCTTCGCTATCGCTACCTCGACCTGCGGCGCGACCGCATGCAGCGGAACCTGCGCCTCTCCGCAACCGTGATCGGCGCAATCCGCGGTTCGATGGAGAAGCAGGGCTTCATCGACGTGTGGACACCGTCGATGACCCTCGGCACCCCTGAGGGCGCGCGCGACTTTCTCGTTCCGGTGCGCCTGCAGCCGGGCAAGTTCTTCGCGCTTGCCCAATCGCCGCAACTCTTCAAGCAGACGTTCATGATCGGCGGCCTCGACCGCTACTACCAGATTGCGAGCTGCTGGCGGGACGAGGACCTTCGCGCCGATCGTCAGTTCGAGTTCAGACAGCTCGATCTCGAGCTCGCCTTCCCGACACGCGAGGACGTCCTCGAAGTATTGGAACAGGTCGTTGTCGCGTCGTTCGAAGCGCTCGGCCGCACGCC
Organism: Gaiellaceae bacterium; assembly: GCA_036393535.1. GTDB lineage: Bacteria > Actinomycetota > Thermoleophilia > Gaiellales > Gaiellaceae > 3-1-20CM-4-69-9. Next base: position 2,777 of record DASWGR010000090.1, read on the forward strand.
GCCGAAACGGCCGTTCCCGCGGATGGCGTACGCCGACGCGATGTTGCGCTACGGCTCCGACAAGCCGGACGTGCGCTTCGGGCTGGAGATCCAGGACGCAACGGATGTCACTCGAGGTTCAGAGTTCGGAGTCTTCGCGGGCGCGGAGACGGTCCGATACCTGATGGTGCCGAAGGCATTCTCGCGCGGAGAGCTGCAGCGCCTGGAGGAGTTCGCGAAAGAGTGGGGCGCGAAGGGTCTCGCGTATCTCGTCTTCGACGAGTCCGGCGAGGTGCGCTCACCGATCTCCAAGTTCCTGTCGGAGCGCGAGCTCGAAGCGTTTCAGAGCCCACCCGGGTCGACCGTTCTCTTCGTCGCGGACAGCACGCCAATGGTCGAGCGCGTGCTCGGAGCCCTCCGGCTCCACCTCGGCCAGCAACTCGGGCTTGTCGACGATTCGCGAGACGAGCTCCTCTGGGTCCTCGACTTCCCGCTGTTTCTCAAGGACGAGGACACGGGCCGGTGGACGTTCGTGCATCACCCCTTCACGAGCCCCGTCGAAGGCCACGAGGACCTGATCGACACCGATCCAGGCGCCGCTCTCAGCCAGCATTACGACCTGATCTGGAACGGGTGGGAGCAAGGCTCGGGCTCGATCAGGATTCACCGCCAGGAGATCCAAGAGCGCGTCTTCCGCGCGATGGGGATGAGCGATGAGGAAGCAAAGGCGAAGTTCGGCTGGTTCCTCGACGCGCTTCGCATGGGCGCCCCGCCCCACGGAGGGTTCGCCCTCGGCATCGAGCGCTTCGTCGCGCTCTTCGCCGGCGAGTCCAATATCCGCGAGGTGATCGCCTTCCCGAAGACCGCCAGCGGCTCAGATCCCCTGACCGGCGCGCCGGCGCCGACCACGCAGGAACGGCTCGACGAGCTTGGAATCAGTCTCAAGACACCGAAGGCCTAAAGCCTCGGCATCTGCACGACCGATGAAACCTGCATACTTTCGTCAGAAGGGCTAGCCGCAAATGGCCGCAAACGAACCCGGACAACAACCGTCTCTCACCGCGCTCCCGCGCCTCGAAGACCTGCCCAGAAGCGGCGACGGCTACGACCCCGACAAGGTTCGCGAGGCCTTCGAGTCTTTCCGGCGCCACTCCGCCCAGCTCCAAGCGCAACTGCGTGTGCTGCAGGCCGCGAGCCGGAGCGGGCAATCCGTCGAGCCCACCGGGCACGCGGTGCGTATGGACGCGCTGCATCTGATTCGTACCGCCTCCGAGTTCGCCGACACGGTTGAGGCTGACGCCCAGAAGGCGTCCGAGGCGCAGCTGTCCAAAACCGAAGAAGAGGTGCGCCGTCGCCGACGCGAGCAGCAGGATCGCGAGGCCGAGATCGAGCGCTACCGCCAGGAAAGCGAGCGCCAGCGCGCGGAGATGCTGAACGCCGCGCGGAACGAGGCACGTGAGCTGCTCGCAAACGCGAACCGCGATGCCACGCAAGAGCTTCGCGAAGCCGAGGCGAAGGGCAACCGCTTGCTCGAGCAATCCCGCCATCAGGCAACCGAGCTGACGAACTCGGCCCGGGCCGAGGTCGAGCAGACCCTCGAGTGGGCGCGCGCGCAGGCTTCTGCGATCCTCGGCCGCGCACAGACCGGCGCCGAGCAGTTGCTCGCAGCCGCCGGGCTCGGCGAGGACGAGATCAAGGGCGTCGGCCAAGCGATCGTCGATGCCGTACAGCAGGCGACCGAAGCTTCCCGAACGCCGCCGGCCGCGACCCGGCCCGCCGCGGCGGTGGCTCCACCGCCTGTTTCGGCACCGGCAACACCCAAGGTCGAGGAGAAGAAGCCAAACCAGGCTGCGCCGGAGACTTCCGGCAAGCAAGAGGCTCAGTCCGAAGGCTCGGCGCCCTCGGGCGAGTCGCAGGACGAGCAACAGCCGTAGGATTCCCTCGTGCCTGTCGTCGGCTCCCGGTTCCTGATCGAGGCCGGATTCATCATTGCGGTCGCCGTGATCGCCGGAATCGAACGGCTCAGTACGTGGTGGATCATCGCGGTGGTGGCAAGTGCTTGGATCATCGTCGCGATCGTCGAGATCGTCGTCTGGGCCAGGCAGGTGGTCGCCCGCCAGCCGCCCGCGCTCGAGTTCTCGGGTCCCCAGCCGGAGGCGCCGACGTTCGTCGCTCCGGCGCCGGTTCGCGTTCGCGCGCAGCCACCTGTCGAGACGCGCCGTGAGCCGGAGCGCGAGCCTGAACCCGAGCCCGAGTCGGAGCCGAGCCTCGAGCCGCCGCGGATCGTCGCGGTCCCAACTCCACCCCCGGAGGCTGAGCCGCAGCTGGTGCCGGAGCCGGAGTCCGCGCGCGTCGTCGCTTTCATGCCCGCGAATGACGGCCCGAAGGAGTGGAATCTCTGGGAGCTCGAGCGCGCGGCACGCGATCACGCCACTGACGACATCGCGCGCAACGAAGAGCGCTCGTATCTCCTGATGTACTTACGCGAGTTCGCGGGCCCTGACGGAGTTCTGCCAACGGACTTCGACGGGCTGGTGCGGGACGCCTTCGGCGACGTGCTGCACACCGTCGGCGCGTGAGCCCGCAACTCGTCCAGCGGGCCCTCTGGCTGGCTGGGATCACTCTCGTGGCCGCGGTTGCTGCACTCGCGATCACCCGGCGCGATACCGGCAGCAACCGCAACCTTCCGGGCGCCGTCGTGGTGCCCGGGACGAAGAACGGCTACTACACCGCGAAGGCGGCACCGTACGGGCCGACCGCCGCGCACCGACGCACGGCGTGCGGCAAGCCTTTCCTGAAGACGACGGAAGGCGTGGCCCATCCCGTGTTGCCGTGTGGCGTGCGGCTCTACATCCGCTTTCAGGGACGAGAAGTCCTGACGCAGGTCGTGGATCGCGGCCCAAACGTCCCCGGTCGCGATCTGGACATCACGAAAGCACTGGCCAATCGCCTGGACCTGCACGGGACCCAGACGATCCAGTGGCGCTTCGCCAGATAGCGGCTACGCTGCGAGCGGCCGACCCTGTTCGTGGCCTGCGTATTCAATGTAGAACCAATAAAGACGCTAAGGGAGCCTGCGTCCGGTGAAGGCTTTCAGCCTGAAGCCGGCAGGGCACCCACCTGGCTATCCAGGTTCACAGCGGGCGCAGGTCACGACAGGGCCAGGCCGTGAAGTCCGCCGCGCCTTTGGCGCGGCATGATGACTTCACGGCCGAGAAGCGCGCACCCTGTACTTGGGCCCTGGGTGGCGAGCGCCGGCGGAGCCGGCACTCGCGGCCATTGCCGCTAGCCTGAGTTTGTGATTGAGCTCATTGGTGATTCTGCGCGTGGACCTGAATTCGCTCTCGTGCGGCTTAAGTTCGACCGCGAGCGCATCGTCGAGGCTGATGCTTCTGGGCTCGATCGTTCGCTCGTTGGGCTGACCTTGCTCGAGGCTGCTTCTGTCGGTGGCGAGACGCTCGCGGTTGACGCTCTGGCCAATGCGATCGGGCCGGTTTTTCGGGCGCCGCGGGCGGTTGGGCGCGTCGCAGTTGCGATGAGTGGTGGCGTCGACAGTGCTGTTGCGCTGCTCAAGTCGCTGCCGAACGCGATCGGTGTCACTCTGCGGCTCTGGCTCGATCCCGACGGGCCCGATGCTGAGCGTGCTTGCTGCTCTCCCGACGCGGTCCTTGCTGCACGCGCGACGTGTCATTCGCTCGGCGTCCCACACGTGACGCTCGACCTGCGCGAAGAGTTTCGCCGCTCCGTGGTCGAGCCGTTCGTGCGCGGCTACGAACGCGGCGAGACGCCGAACCCATGCATCCATTGCAACGGCGGCTTTCGCTTCGCCAGGCTGCTCGCCTTCGCGCACCGCGCCGGTGCGGACACACTCGTGACCGGGCACTACGCCCGGATCGCCCAGCACCGCGGCAGACTTCTACTCGCACGAGGTCTCGACCCTGTCAAGGACCAGTCGTACATGCTTGCCCGCGTCGACCCGGCGAAGCTCGACCGGATCTCGTTCCCTCTCGGTGCGCAAACAAAGGCCGAGACGCGCGCCGAGGCCGAGCGTGCAGGTCTCGCAGCTGCAGGGCGTGGAGAAAGCCAGGAGGCGTGCTTCCTAGCGGGCGACGACTATCGCTCGTTTCTCGAGCGGCGCGGGCTCGAGGCGCAAGAAGGGTCGATTGTCGACCAAGACGGGCAGGAGATTGGACGGCATTCCGGTTATTGGCGTTTCACTCCCGGCCAACGCAAGGGGCTCGGCGTCTCCGCGCAGCAACCGCTCTACGCGATCCGCTCCGATGCAAGCACGAACACCGTCGTCGTCGGCCGGCGCGAGGCGCTCGCCCGCACGACGATCGATGCGGCAGGCCGGCTCTACGTTCCTGTGGATCGTGCGCACGCGAAGCTTCGCTATAGGTCCGAAGCCGTGCCGGCCCGAATCCACCAACAGGAGGGCGGTTTTCGCCTCGAGCTCGACCAGCCCGCCTACGGCGTCGCCCCGGGACAGGCGGCGGTCCTCTACGAGGACGATGTCGTCGTCGGCGCCGGGCTCATTCAAGCCTGAGCCGTAGTATCCAAAGCAGGTGGCTGTCCTAGCATTCACCTGCGAAACCGACGGCGCCGGTTGTTCGTTCTACCCACGGGATCGGACTGGAGGGAGACGGTGATCGCTGACGAGATCTGTCTGACGCTGCCTGCTGATGACGCTTTCCACAGCGTCGCGCATCTCGTGCTGGGCGGGCTGGCCGCGCGTCTCAACCTGTCCTTCGAGCATCTCGAGGACCTCGAGCTTGCGCTCGACTCACTGCTCGAGCGCCCGAGCGACGGTCGGGAGGTGACCCTCCGAGTGGTCGTCGAGGACAGCGTGCTCCGGACGATCGTCGGCCCGTTCAGCTCTGTGCGCGCGGAGCTCGAGGAAGGCGGGACCGAGTCGTTGAACCTTGGCCGGATCCTCAGGGCCGTCTGCGACTCCGTCGAGATCGAGGACCGCGACGGCTCGCAATGGGTGGAGCTCACGAAGCGGCTGGACACCGTGAAAGGCGGAAGCAGTTGAGCGAGTCCGACAAGGTCCTGCTTCGCCGCTACCACGAGGACGGCGACCTGCAGGCGCGCGAGCAGCTGATCGAGCGGTACATGTCGCTCGTCCGTTCGCTCGCGCGGCGGTACTCGTATCGAGGCGAGCAGCTCGATGACCTCGTCCAGATCGGCGCGATCGGGTTGATCAAGGCGATCGACCGTTTCGACATCGACCGGGGTGTCGAGCTGACCACGTACGCGACGCCGAACATCATCGGGGAGATCAAGCGCCACTTCCGTGACAAGGGCTGGTCCGTGCGCGTCCCGCGCGGTCTCCAGGAGCTCAACGTCCAACTCTCGAAGCTTGTCGAGCAGCTAACGGTGCAACTGGCACGCTCGCCGACGATCTCTGAGCTCGCCAAGGGAGCCGGGGTGGAAGAGGAGGAGGTGCTCGAGGCACTCGAGTCCGGTCGTGCCTACTCGTCGCTCTCGCTCTCCACGGGCAGCGGCGGAAGCGACGACGGCGAGGAGCTCGATCCGCTCGAGTCGATCGGCACGCTGGAGCATCAGTACGACGTGTCGGAGGACCGCGCAGTGCTCGCGCCGGGGTTCCGCGTCCTCGATGAACGAGAGCGCACAATTCTCCATCTGCGCTTCTTCGAAGGATTGACGCAGTCGCAGATCGCCCAACAGGTCGGCATCTCGCAGATGCATGTGTCGCGGCTCATCCGGCGATCGCTCGAGAAGATCCGCGAGGAGATCGCCGCCGAGGAAGACAGCGAGCCGAAGGTCGCACGGGGCTAAACGCGACGAAGTCCGGCTCGGCTGCGCCGAGCCATGATGACTTCGTCGCGAGGCTTCTGCTGCCGGGCCTGGGCAGCCGCACCCGGCAAAGCCGGGCGCGGGGGCGGATGTTAGTCGGCGAGAGCAGTGCGGGCCGAGCCCGCGAACGACTCGACCTGCGCGCGCTCGAGTGGTTCTTCTCTCTCGAACATCGCCAGCTGAAGCTGTGGCCCGTAAAGCTGCCCGTACTCCTCCATCCGCGCGCGGGTAACGGGCTGGATGACGAAGTGGATGTGTCCCGGGACGCCTCCGCTGTGCGACCAGAGCGCAAGGTAGATCTGCTCGGGCTTCGTGAGGTCCGCAACTACGGCAGCGACGCGGGCAAGGAGCGGGCCGAGCGCGTTCGACTCATTCTCTCTGAGCTCCCAAAGATGGACGACGTGGCGCTTCGGCTTTACGACCAGCGTTCCGATTCCCAGAGGTCCTACACAGTGCTCGACAATCCACAGATCGGTCTCGAAGATCCTGCCGCCCGGAAGGTCGATCCTTCCTTCCGCCAGGTCGCAGGCGAGACAGCCTTCCACGCCGACGAGCCTAAACCCATGGACCCGGGTAGCCGAACCGCCCTCGTACAATCCCAAGATGCGCACGTCGGCTGAGCTGCGCGCGGGGTTCCGCGCCTTCTACGAGTCCAAAGGCCACGTCTTTTGGCCCTCCACGCCGCTGGTCCCACGTGCAGACGACCATTCGACGCTCCTGACGACGGCCGGAATGCAGCCGCTCATGCCCTACTTCCTCGGGCGTGAGCCGCCCCCGGCGCCGCTGCTCACGACCGTGCAGAAATGCTTCCGTACCCTGGACATCGACGAGGTCGGGCTCGACGGCTCGCACCTGACCTTCTTCGAGATGCTCGGCAACTTCTCGTTCGGCCAGTACTTCAAGGAAGGCGCGATCGAATTCGCGTGGGAGTTCGTCTTCGACCACCTGAAGATCGACCCCGAGCGTTTCTGGGTGAGCGTCTTCGCAGGCGATCCAGAGCTCGGGCTCGGCGAAGACACGATCGCCTACGACCACTGGGTGAAGATCGGGCAGCCCGCGGAGCGCATCGTCTTCCTGCCTCGGGCAGAGAACTTCTGGTCAGTGGGAGGCCCGGGCCCGTGCGGCCCCGACACCGAGATGTACTACGACTGGGGCGAGGAGCACAGCTGCGGCGAGCCGGACTGCAAGCCGAGCTGCACGCGCTGCGAACGCTTCCTGGAATTCTGGAATCTCGTCTTCATGGAATTCGAGCTCCACGTCGACGGCAAGCTGACACCCCTCCCGACGCAGAACGTCGACACGGGCATGGGTGTCGAGCGGACGGCCGCGATCCTGCAGAACGTCATGACGGTCTACGAGACCGACGTGTACCAGGCGATCATGCGTTGGATAGCCGAGCAGAGCGGCGTTGCGTACGGCGATTCCCCGGAGGCGACGAAGGCGCATCGCGTGCTCGCAGATCACGGTCGCGGAATGACGTTTCTCGCTGCCGACGGCATCGTGCCGTCGAACGAGGGCCGCGGCTATGTCATGCGCCGAATCATCCGTCGCGCAGTGCAGCAGGGAGCGCGTGTCGGGCTCGAGGCGCCTTACCTCGCACCGCTCTCGGACGTCGTGATCGAGCAGATGAAGCAGGGCTATCCGGAGCTCGAGGAGCACCGAGAGGAGATCCACCGCATCCTGACGGCGGAGGAGGAACGCTTCGGAAAGACGCTCGAGCGCGGGCTGCGCCTCTTCGAGGAAGTCGCACAAACAGGCGAGGCCATCTCCGGCGAGGATGCGTTCCGGCTGCACGACACTTACGGCTTTCCACTCGAGCTGACCCGTGAGCTCGCCCGTGAACGAGGGCTCGGCGTCAACGAAGAGGAGTTCACGCGGCTGATGGAGCTGCAGCGGACCCGCTCGCGTGGAGCGATCTCGAAGGACGACAAGCGCGCGGCCGAGTTCGCCAAGCGCGCCGACTTTCGCACCGAGTTTGTCGGTTACGAGAAGACCGAGGTGCTCACGCAGATCGGAGCAGTCGAGGACCTGGGCGACGGGTTCTTCCTGGCGAAGCTGCGCGAATCGCCGTTCTACCCGGCGGGTGGCGGTCAGGTCACCGACATGGGCTGGATCGAGCGCGACGACGGGTCGGGCACGCGCGCCGAGCTGCGTGAGGCATACCGGCTGGAGGAAGATCAGGCGCTGCTCTTCGAGGGTGACGCGTTTTCCGAGGGAGACCGGGTTCGAGCAGTCGTGGCCTGGGGCGTCCGTTTTCCGACGATGGCGAACCACACCGCAACCCACCTCCTGCACCAAGCGCTGCGCGAGGTGCTCGGCGAGCATGTCAAGCAGGCGGGATCCGCCGTGCGGCCCGACAAGCTTCGCTTCGACTTCACGCATCCGCAGCAGCTGACGGACAAGGAACGGGAACGAGTCGAGCATCTCGTCAACGAGAAGGTGTTCGAGAACCTGCCCGTTCGCACATTCGTGACTCCGATCGACGAAGCGCGGCGGCTCGGCGCGATGATGCTGTTCGGCGAGAAGTACGGCGACCACGTTCGCGTCGTCGAGATCCCCGGTTTCTCGCGCGAGCTGTGCGGAGGAACGCACGTCAGATCGACGGCGGAGATTGGGCCGTTTGTGATCCTCTCGGAGGGCTCCGTCGGCGCGGGCGCGCGCCGCATCGAAGCGGTGACCTCCGGTGAGGCGTACGCGTATCTCCACGCGACGATGCGCGAGACCGACGAGCTGCGTGCAGAGCTCGAGCGTGCCCGGAAGCAATCAAAGAAGCCGAAGACGGAGGCTGCCCCGGACTTCGAGATCGTGGAGAACGACGGTGGCGTCGTCACCGCCGAGGCGAAGTCGCTCAAGGGCGGCGCGCTGCGCGACCTCTCCGATCGCCTGCGCCAGCAGGAGAAGGCGGCCGGCGTCATCGTCGGTTCGGTCGACGACGGGCGCGTCTATCTGGTCGTCAACCTCGACGAGTCACTTGTCGGCCGTGGCCTCGACGCGGCGAAGCTTGTCCGAGACCTCGGCAAGCACATCGAAGGAGGCGGTGGCGGACGGCCCAACCTCGGTGAGGCGGGCGGCAAGAATCCCGCCGGATTGCGCAGCGCACTGGAAGCGGGGAAACAAGCGATCGCCGCAGCGCTGAAGTGAAGGTCCTCGCGCTCGACTATGGCAGGGCGCGGACCGGCGTCGCCGTTTCGGATCCGACCGGAACGATTGCACGGCCACTCTGCGTCGTCGAAGAGGCTGCGACGGGTGACGGGCTCGCCCGTCTCGCGACGCTGATCGGCGAGCACGAGGTCGACCGCGTCGTGGTGGGGCTTCCGCTCACCCTGCGCGGTGACCGCGGGGAACAGGCGCGCGAGACGGAACGCTTCGTCGAAGCCCTGACCGACGTCACGAACGTTCCTGTCGTCACCTTCGACGAACGCTTCACGACCGACCTTGCAGAACAGACACCGGCCGATGCACCAGAAGACGCGCGGGCAGCGGCACATCTTCTGTCCGGGTATTTGACGTGGGCGAGCAGCGCCCCGGCGTAATCCCGCCGCGGCAAGGGCGCCCGCCATCAGGGCCAACTCCTCGCCAGGTTGCTCAGCGGCGCGCGCTTGCGCTCGGCGTGCTCGTCCTCGTCCTAGGCGGGCTCGGCTGGCTCGCGGTTGCCGCCATCGGAGGCGGCAACAGCAGCGATCAGGCCGGACTGACGTCGACGCTCTCCAGCACGCTCGTCTACCGCACGGTGACCCGGACGACGGCGACCGGCATCGTCGAGACCGTGATCGCAATGCCGAAGCCGTTTCACGTTGTCTTTCCGGAGGGCTTCACGCGGAAACAGATGGCAGACCGCGTTGCCGCGGTAGCGAAAATCGCAACGCGCAAGCGGAAGGTCCGGCCCAGGCTGTCGCGCGCCGGCTACCTCGCGGCGACGGCCAAGCCGCGCGTGCCGCCCTGCTTCCGGAAGAAGGTGAAGACGATCGAGGGCTTCCTGTTCCCGGCCACGTACGAATTTTTCAAGGAGACGACCTCGGCGCAGCTCGTGCAAGATCAGCTGAACGCGTTCTGCAACAACTGGGGCCAGGTCGATCTTGGCTACGCGCGCTCCAAGAATCTGACGCCGTACGACGTGCTGATCATCGCGTCGATGATCGAGAAGGAGACCCTTTCGCCCGACGAGCGGGAGCTTGTCTCGGCGGTCATCTACAACCGCCTCCACGCCGGCATTTCGCTGGGTATCGACGCCACGCTGCGATACGGGCTGGACATCCCGCCCACCGAGTCGATTCGCCAGTCTCAGCTTGACAGTGCGTCGCCGTACAACACGCGCAAGCGTCCAGGCCTGCCGCCGACGCCGATAGCGAGTCCGGGGCTCGCATCGCTGCAGGCGGCTGCGCATCCGGCGAAGGTGAAGTACCTCTATTTCGTGCGCAAGCCCGACAAGAAGCATCATTTCTTCACCGCGAGCTATCAGGCTTTCAAGAACTACTCGGACGCGCACGGCTACGGTCCATGAGCTCGGGTGAGACACGGCTCGTTGGGTTGCTCGGCGATCCGGTCTCGCAGTCGCTGTCGCCGCTGATGCAGAACGCGGCCTTCGCGGCGCGAGGGCTCGATTGGGCGTACGTGCCGCTGCCGGTCGCTTCCGAGCGGCTGGCGGACGCGGTGAAGGGGCTGGTCGCGCTCGACTTCGCCGGCGCGAACGTCACGACGCCGCACAAGGTTGCGGTGGCGCGGCTCGTCGAGACGGACGAAGCGTCCGTCAACACGCTCGACATCCGCGACGGCCGTGTCTTCGGCTACTCGACCGACGCAGCCATCCTCGCTGAACTCGAGTTCGAGCGGGCTGCGATTCTCGGAGACGGCGGCGCGGCTGCGGCCTTCGCGGCGGCGCTGCCCGCTGCCTCACGCTTCTCACGCCGGGGAACCTGGCCACCGGAGGTGTCGGACGTCGACCTCATCGTCAACGCGACCTCGGAGCGCGACGAGGTCCTCGTTGAACTCGATGCCGGGCAGATCCTTGTCGACCTTCCGTATCCACGGACGGCAACCGCACACAAAGCCGAGGCCGCTGGAGCGCGCGTCGTGGACGGCCTCGACGTCCTCGTCGCCCAGGGCGCCGCGTCATTTGAGATGTGGACCGGCGTGCCGGCGCCGGTCGACGTGATGCGCGTCGCAGTACGCTCCGCCTGATGGCACTGAACCTCGTAACCGCCGGCGAATCGCATGGGCCGGCGCTGGTCGCGATTCTTTCCGGCCTGCCGGCGGGCCTTGTGCTGGACAAGGCGGCGATCGACTCGGACCTCCACCGTCGCCAGCAGGGCTACGGCCGCAGTCCCCGTCAGCAGATCGAGCAAGACGAGGTGGAGGTGCTTACGGGTCTCCGTCAAGGGCGCACGCTGGGAACCCCGCTTGCGCTCGTCGTGCGCAATCGCGACCACAAGAACTGGGGGTGGGGGATGAGCCCCTGGCAGCCGGAAGGAGAGCCTTCGGGGAAAGGGACGAACGAGGTCACTCTGCCCCGGCCGGGACATGCCGACCTCGCCGGCGTGCTCAAGTACGGCCTGTCCGACGTCCGCGACGCGCTCGAGCGCGCGAGCGCACGTCATACCGCCGTGATTGTGGCAGCGGGCTCGGTGGCGAAGGCGTTGCTCTCCGAGATCGGTATCGCTGTCGCGGGACACGTGCTCACCGCCGATCTCGAGCAGCGCGTGGACGACGCGCGCGCGGATCGGGACACGGTCGGCGGCGTCGTCGAAGTTCGCGCCGGCGGTGTTCCTCCGGGCCTCGGCTCGTACGCGACGAAGGACGAGCGCCTCGACGCCCGACTGGCCGCAACGCTGATGGGCACGCAGGCGGTCAAGGGCGTGGAGATCGGCGAAGGTTTCGAGCTGGCGTCAAAGCGCGGTTCCGCTGCGCACGACGAGATCCTGCGCGACGAGCGCGGGCTCTACCGGGAGACGAACCGCGCCGGCGGGATCGAGGGTGGCATCTCGAACGGCGAGGAGATCGTCGTGCGCGCCGCCATGAAGCCGCTGCCGACGCTGATGAAGCCGCTCGCCTCGGTCGACCTGCGCACAGGCGAGGCCGCGGAAGCGCTCGTCGAACGCAGCGACACCGCGGCGGTCGAGGCGCTGGCGGTCGTGGCGGAGGGGTGCGTCGCCTGGGAGCTTGCGCGGGCCGCAAAGGAGAAGTTCGGCGGCGACGCGCTCGGTGACTTCCTCGCCGCGCACCGCGCGTACCTGGAGCGGATCGACTGGTCACCAAGGTAGGCGCGCTCGGCCGTCATCTCGCGCTCGTCGGGTTCATGGGCGCGGGGAAGTCGACGATCGGCAAGGAGGTCGCGCGGCTCAGCGGCCGGCCTTTCGTCGACCTCGATCGGGAGATCGAGCGCCGCCACGGTCCAGTGACGGAGTTGTTCGAACGCGGCGAACCAGAGTTCCGCCGCATCGAAGAGGAGCTGGCTGCAGAAGTCCTCGGTTCGTCGACGCCGGCTGTGGTCGCGCTCGGGGGTGGGGCTGTTCTCTCCGAGCGCACACGGGAGCTGCTGCTGACCGATGCATTCACGCTTTGGGTGGACGTCGACGTGGGGGACGCGTGGAGGCGCGCGCACGGGAGCGGTCGCCCGCTCGCGCGGGACGAAACCCAGTTCAGGCGTCTGTTCGACGAGCGGCAGCCTCTGTACAAAGAGGTGTCGGCGGGACTGGTCGAGAGCGCGGAGGATGTTCTGCTCGGAGCGCTCCAGATCGATGTCGAGCGCGGACTGCTCGCTGCGCTCGGGAACCGGCTCGGCGAAAGCCTCGAAGACGTTGCAGTGATCGGTGACGAGCACGTGCTCGAGCTCCACCCGTTGGGCTTTGATCCCGTGAGCATCCACAGCGTGCCGCGCGGAGAGGCGGCGAAGACTCCGGCCATCCTCGAGCGGTTGTGGAGCGAGCTCGGGCTGCATCGAAGCGGCACGATCGTCGGCTACGGTGGCGGGTCGACGACCGACGTAGCCGGGCTCGCCGCAGCGACGCACCTGCGGGGCGTTCGCTGGATCGCCGTGCCGACGACGCTGCTCGGTCAGGTCGACGCAGCGATCGGCGGCAAGACGGCAATCGACCTCCCTGCAGGGAAGAACCTCGTCGGAGCATTCCACTATCCGGCCGGAGTCGTTGCCGACCCCGACGTGCTCGCGACGTTGAGCGAGGCACAACGACGCGAAGGCATGGCTGAGGTGGTGAAAACAGGCCTGCTCACGGGTCGCCCACTGTGGGAGCTGGAAGAACAGGCCATGATTCGCGCCTGCGCAGCCTTCAAGGCGGCGGTGTGCCTCGGGGATCCTTTCGATCAAGGCCGTCGCGCGATCCTCAACCTCGGGCACACATTCGCCCACGCGCTCGAGGCCGCGGCCGGCTACGAGGATCTAGCGCACGGCGATGCCGTCGCGCTCGGTCTGCTTGCAGCGCTTCGGCTCTCCGGCCGTCCAACGGACGTCGTCGAGCAAGTGCTCGATCCGCGCCCGGTTCGGGTCGACCGCGAGCGTGCGTGGGCTGCGCTCGGCCGCGACAAGAAGCGAGGGCTCGTTCTCCTCGGCGACGACGGCGCGCACTGGGACGTCCCCGTCCCGGCGGAAGACGTGCGGCGCGCCCTCGACGAGCTGATCTCCCCGTAGAGTGACGCGGTGCAAGTAGTCGTCCTGAACGGGGCAAATCTCGACGTTCTCGCGCGCCGCGATCCTGCGCTCTACGGCGGCATGTCTCTCTCAGAGCTCGAGACCCGCATCTACGAGTGGGCTTCGGCGCTCGGGTGTCACGTTCGTTGTCGGCAGACCAATCACGAAGGCGAGTACGTCGAGTGGTGTCATGACGCCCTCGACTGGGCCGACGGGGTCGTCGTGAACCCCGGTGCCTGGACTCATTACTCGTACGCGATTCGCGACGCCCTGGAGCTGTTCGACGCCCCCATCGTCGAAGTGCATCTCTCGAACATCAACGAGCGGGAGGAATGGCGGCGCACGTCGGTCGTGGCCGATCTGGCAGCGAAGCGCGTACTCGGCAAAGGCGCGGAGGGATACCGCGAGGCGCTCGAGTTCATTGTCCAGCAGGTGGGAGCGGCGCGATGAACCCTCGCATCGAGCGTCTGCGGGAGGTGCTCGAGGAGCCGCTGCTCGTCACCAACCCAACGAACATCCTCTACCTCTTCGGGTTCAGGAGCTCGAACGCTGCGCTCCTGGTCGAGCAGGACCGCGCTCGCCTGTTCAGCGACTTCCGCTACTCGGAGGCGGCGCGCGCCGTCGAAGGCGTGGAGTTCCAGGAGACGAAGCGGGCGCTGCTTGCCGATCTCGCCGGCAGGTTGTCGGGGCCCATCGGGTTCGAAGCCGATTTCGTCTCGTACTCCGGTTACGAGACTCTGCGGGGTGGCTCGATCGAGCCCGTTCCGCGGCGGGGTCTCGTCGAGGGGCTTCGTGCGGTCAAGGACGACGTCGAGCTCGCTGCGATCAAGCGCGCGTGTGAGATCACCGACCGGGTCTTCGAGCGGCTGGTTGAGCAGCCCTTCGTAGGGAGGGCCGAACGGGATATCGCGTGGACGATCGAGCAGCTCTTCCACGACGAGGGCGCCGAGGCCGTTGCGTTCGAGACGATTGTCGCGTCCGGGCCGAACTCCGCCCGTCCACACGGTCGCGCGACCAATCGCCAGATCGGCCGGGGTGAGACCGTGATCGTGGACACCGGCTGCATCGTCGGCGGCTACGCGTCCGACTACACGCGCACCTTCACGACCGGGTTCGTCGAGGGCCCGATCAAGGAGGCCTACGCCCTCGTGCTCGCCGCCCAGCAGGCGGGCTTCGACGCTTTGCGCGCCGGAGTCCGAGGCTTTGACGCCGACGCCGCGGCACGGCGCGTTGTGGACGAGACCGCTTTTGCCGGCACGTTCGGCCATGGGCTCGGGCACGGCCTGGGGTTGGAGGTACACGAAGCGCCGCGGCTCTCGATCGAATCGCAGGACACCCTGGCCTCGGGCAACGTGGTGACGGTCGAGCCGGGGATCTACCTCGAAGGCCGAGCGGGAATTCGGATCGAGGACAACGTCGTCGTCACGGACATCGGCATCCAGAACTTCACCGGGTTCCGCAAGGATCTGATCACCGTCGGCTGATAGCTACGCTCTCCGCCGTGGCCGAGACCGTCAACACGAACCAGTTCAAGAATGGAATGCACATCGAGCTCGACGGCGACGTCTGGCGCATCGTCGAGTTCCAGCATGTGAAGCCCGGCAAGGGCGGTGCGTTCGTGCGCACGAAGCTGAAGGCGCTGGCCAGCGGCGCCGTGGTCGAGAAGACGTTTCGAGCCGGCGAGAAGTTCGCGCGCGTGCGCACCGAGACGAAGGACATGCAGTACCTCTACGACGCGGGTGACGAGGTCGTCTTCATGGACCAGGACACCTACGAGCAGACGTCGCTGCCCCACGGGATGGTCGAGGATGCGCTCGAGTTCATGCAGCCTTCGAGCTTCGTGCAGCTGCTGATGGTCGGCGGGCGTCCGTCCGGCTTGCAGCTGCCGGCCTCGGTCGAGCTGACCGTGTCGGACACTGAGCCCGGTGTGAAGGGCGACACAGTCTCGAACGTGACCAAGCCTGCAACGCTCGAGACGGGCGCCGTGGTGCAGGTCCCGCTCTTCGTGAATCCGGGCGACCGCATCAAGGTCGACCCGCGCGAGAAGCGGTACATTTCCCGCGTATAGGCGACTTCTTCACGAGCTTCGACGACGCTTGGTCGTTCTTCCTTTCCCGGAATGAACCGTTAGAGCGCTTCTACGATCAGTTCCCCACTGACGAGCACGCGGTGCTCGAAGGCTGGGTCGTCGAGCCGTCTCGGGAGGTGAAGGCGGCCGCTGCAAGCGTTCAGGAGTCGTTACGCCGCTTCGACTGGATCGAGCTCCTGCCGGAGCACTTTCTGCATGTCTGGCTCGGAGCCCCCGGGCGTCTCGGCGAGGCGCCGCAGCGTTGGCCCGAGTTGCCGCCGTTCGAGATTGGTTATCTGCGCCCGAACTGCTTTCACGACGCCGTCGTGGTCGAGGTCACGCGGCCTGTGCGCCGGCTTGTGGCGGGAACGCAGAACGATCTACCGGAGTTCCTTCCGCACATGACGGTCGCAGTGACGCGAGTCGAGCATCCCGCAGGAGAGCTGCGCGACACGCTGACCGAGCTGCGTGAGACCGACGTCGGGGCTCAGACGGTCGGCGAAACGAAGCTGGTGCGCTTCCCGGCCGCTCAGTCGACGCTGTTCCAACCGTGGGAGGTCGTCGAGACGGTGCGCCTAGGCCAACGCCCGTCGTAGCGCGTCGGCGCCGTTCTCCAGAACCGGCTCACCGTGCGACACGACAACGAGCTCGACCGGAAGCGCGCCCAGGCGTTCCCGCAACTCCGGCTTGAGCTGCTGCTCGGCCCATTCCTGCTCGCCCTTGGGGAACCAGCTAACGGTAAACTCGACGCCGTCGTCGACGCCGACGAGGAGATCGCCTGCGACGAGTGCGCGATGCGGCTCGAGGAAGAACAGTGCCTCGACCCAATCGCTGCCTTTGACAACTTCGGCGTGAACTCCGGCGGGCAGCTCGCCTTTCTCCTCGGGGCGCCAGAGCGTCGCTTTGTAGCGATCGAGCACGGTTGCGACGCTGCGCTCGTGCCAGTGCACGGTCAGCAGCACGTGCACCGGCAGGCCGAGCCGTTCGACGTCGCGGTCCAGGGCCGACCAGAACCGCTCCTCCTCGTCGACGGGGACGAGCGGGTCGACAACGACGAGGGAATCCGGCAGCTCCGCATAGACGGAGCCGACCTCGGGGCCCCAGTTCTCGGCGTGATCCCACTCGGGATGCGACGCGCTCCAGCGCCACAACCCCGGCCTCAGCTCCTGGACCTCCATGGCTGCAAAACCTATCCTGGCTCGGCAGGGCGCTAGGCTCCCCGCATGCCGGCGCTCGCCGACACCACCATCCGCCTGCTCGGCCAGGAACCCCTCGCGGGGAGATTGCCGACGGCCGAACAGCTGCGAATCGCGGAGATCCTGGACCGGGCGGGCTATGCGTATCTCGAGGTCTCGGGCGGCGGGTGTTTCGACAGCGCGGTCCGGCGTGGGGTGGAGAGCCCTTGGGAGCGGATCCGCGCTCTCAGGGCGCATGTGAAGACGCCCCTGGGGCTTGCGCTCCGCGGCCGCTTCCTCGTCGGCTCGCGCCCGGTCGACAACGACTTCATCCGGCGGTTCATCGCGTGTGCGGCCGAGAACGGCATCGACGTCTTTCGGCTACACGATCCGCTCAACGACGTCTCGAACCTGCGGGAGGCTGCGGACGCCGTCGCGAGGGCCGGCGGCGAGTTCGAGGCCGGCCTCGTCTACAGCCCGGGGCGGACCGGCGAGACCCATCCCCTCATGGAGCAGGCGAGAGAGCTGCCGAATCTCGGCGCCGTGCGTGTGCTGCTGCACGACCCGACCGGTTCCCTGCAGCCACATCGTGCGCGCGAGCTGGTAACGGGTCTACGCGAAGCGACCGGCCTGCCGGTCGGCATCTACTGCCAGGGCTCAGGGGGCAACGCGCTTGCCGCTGCGCTCGAGGCTGCACGTGCCGGGGCCGACCTGATCGCATCCGCTGTCTATCCGATCGCTCTCACGCTGCACCGTGTGTCGGGTGAGGCGCTCGCGGAGGCGCTCGCAGGGCTCGGGCTCGACTGCGACATCGACGTATCCGCGCTCTGGGAGGCATCCGACGTCGTCGACGAACACATCGGCGACGAACCGGTGACGCCGCTTGCCCCGCGCATCGCGGTGCGCGCCGCGCGGCACGACCTCCCGGCCAGCCTCGTCGCCGCGCTCGACACCAACCTGCGGGCGCAGTCAGCGGGTGCAAGGCTCGATGAGACGATCGCCGAGCTCGTGCGGATCCGCGCCGAGGTCGGCTGGCCGCCGCTGGCTTCGCCGATCGGGCAGGTGCTCGGCTCGCAGGCGTTGCTCAACGTCCTCTCCGCGAGCCGTTACACGGTTGTCGTGGACGAGCTGCGTTCGCTCGTCGAAGGTCATCTCGGCACAACGCCGGCCCCGATCGAGAAATCGATCGAGCGCATTGTTTCGCTCACCGCCGACCCGGACTCGGCAGAGGACGCAACGGCGCCGCCGCTGCAGGAGGTTCGGGCCCAGGCCGAGGGCCTGGCCTCGAGCGAAGAGGAGTTACTGCTGCTCGGCCTCTTCGGCGAGAACGCCGAGCCGCTGCTGCGCACGATCCGTGGACGCTCGTCGGGCGAGGAGTCGCTCGCCGCCGGGGGGGTCGATCAGGCCCGCGCGGAAAGGATCCGCGAGCTCGTCCGCATCGTCCAGGAGACGGGCATCGGCGAGGTCACGATCGAAGAAGCGGGCATGCGCGTCTCGGTGCGCCGGACGCAGGAGCGCGAACCGGTGCAAGACGAGTCTCCGCTCGCGACGCTGGAGGATACCGAGCTCGACCCGGTCGCACCGAACGGCATCGTGCGCGTCGAGGCGCCGATGGTCGGAACGTTCTACCGGGCGCCGCAACCGGGCGCGCCGCCGTTCGTCGAGGAAGGACAACCGGTCGGCGCCGGCCAGACGCTCTGCATACTCGAGGCGATGAAGCTCCTGAACGAGGTCAAGGCCGACGTCGAGGGAATCGTGCGTGCGATCCATGTCGAAAACGCCTCACCGGTGGAATTCGGGCAACTGCTGTTCGAGCTGGAACCGGTGGTCGTGCGTCCGCTGGACGCCCTCTAACGATGTTCTCGCGCGTGCTCGTGGCGAACCGTGGCGAGATCGCGGTGCGCGTCATCCGCGCGCTGCACGAGCTCGGCGTGGAAGCGGTTGCCGTGTACTCGACGGCGGATGCGGGCGCGATGCACACGCGGCTTGCCGACCGTGCAGTGTGCATCGGCCCGCCAAGTGCAAACGAGAGCTATCTGAACCTCTCCTCGGTCGTGGCCGCGGCCGAGACCACCGGCTGTGACGCGGTGCACCCGGGGTACGGGTTCCTGGCGGAGAACCCGGACTTCGTCAAGGCGTGCGAGGAGAACGACCTCGTGTTCGTCGGCCCGGACGCCGACGTAATGGCCCGCATGGGCGACAAGGTCGAGGCGAAACGCGAACTGGCGGACGCCGGGCTGCCGCTGGTTCCCGGCACGGAGGCGGTCGGGGCAAATGAGGCGGGCGCCGCCGCGGCTGAGATCGGATTCCCGGTGTTGCTCAAGCCCTCTGCAGGTGGAGGCGGCAAGGGAATGCGCCTCGTCGAGCGGCCAGACGACATGGAAGATGCGTTTGCGGGGGCCAGCGCGGAGGCTCTCGCCGCTTTCAGTGACGGGACGCTTTACCTGGAGAAGCTGATCGCGTCGGCACGTCATGTCGAGATCCAGGTGCTGTGTGACGCCGACGGCGGCGTGCTCACGCTCGGCGAGCGGGAATGCTCGATCCAGCGCAGGCACCAGAAGCTGATCGAGGAGTCGCCGTCGCCGGCGCTGGACGACTCGACGCGCGAGATGATGGAGTCGGGAGTCGCGCGCGCGTGCCGTGCGATTTCCTACCTCAATGCGGGCACGTTCGAGTTCCTGCTCGCTCCGGACGGCGCGTACTACTTCATCGAGTTGAATGCACGGCTCCAGGTCGAGCATCCCGTGAGCGAGTTGGTGACCGGGATCGACATCGTGCGCGAACAGCTGAAGATCGCTGCCGGCGAGCAGTTGCACGAAACCGGGCGGGCGGCGAGACGTGGGCACGCGATCGAGATCCGGCTCAACGCCGAGGATCCGGCTCGGGGCTTCACGCCCGCGCCGGGAGTGATCGAACGCTTTCGGCCTCCGCTCGGCCCGGGAGTCCGGCTCGACACCCACGTCGAGGAGGGATCCGTGATCTCGCCGTACTACGACTCGTTGATCGCCAAGTTGATCGTGTGGGACGAAGACCGCGACTCTACGATCGAACGCTCGCTACGGGCGCTCTGCGAGTTCGAGCTTCGCGGCGTGCCGACGACCCGCGAAGCCGCATTGGAGATCCTCGCGAGCGATGCGTTCCGCAGCGGCCAATATTCCACGAGCTTTCTCGAGGACACACATCTGTCGGCGGTGAGCGCGGCATGAGCGTCCCTCGCCTTCGGCTCGCTCCCGTGAGGGAAATCATGTTTCCCCCACGAGCTCCCTTCTTTAGGGATCGCCTCAGCATGCGCAGCGTGGCGACAGCCGCTGCGCGCGCTGAGGACCGCGACGTCGCTTGCGACGTCGCTGAAGAGGCCGTGCCGGCTTTGCCGGCGTGGCCACTTCCGCAGCGGGGAAACCTCCTGGTTTCCCCGTACGCCCCTTCCACCGCTCATAGGCCACAGGTCGGCCTATGAGCCTGGTGCTCCCAGAGGCAGAAGGCACGATCACGGTGACCCCGCCTGCCCTGGCCGGTCTCGTCATCCAGGCTGCGGAAGCAGTTGACGGCGTGGAAGTCCGTCGTGGTCGGCGACGCCTCGACATCGACGTCACGCTCGGCGAGGCAAGCGTGCGCCTGGAGCTGACGGCTCGCTACGGGCTCGTGCTCCCGGAGGTGGCGCGCTCTGTGCAGGAGCGGGTGGCAGACGCGCTTGTCACGATGTGCGCCTTCCGCATCGGGAGTATCGACGTCTCGGTGGAGGAGGTCGAATGAGCGGACGCCGCGCCGCACGCCGGACTGCACTCTTCCTCCTGTATCAATGGGACGTCACCGGCCAACCGCTCGCGTCGCTCTACGAGGGTGAGGTCGATCCGTTCGCGCGCGAGACGGCCGAGGCCGTGGTGGCGGAGGCTGCCGACTACGACCGCCGGATCACCGAGGCGGCGGAAGCGTGGACGGCCGACCGGCTCGGCGCAATCGAGCGCAACATCCTTCGCATCGCACTGTACGAGCTGGACGGAGAGGAGGTTCCGAACGAGGTGGCCATCGACGAGGCGATAAATCTGGCAAAGCGGTACGCAACCGACGATGCTGCACGGTTGGTGAACGGAATTCTGGGACGGATCGTGCGGGAGCGGGTCCCATGAGCGCTCGCAAGTCGCTCGCAGGGGAAACCATGTTTGCCCCGCGAGCCCCCTTCTTTACGGATCGCCTCAGCCCCCGCGCCGCCGAGATCGCCGCGTGGGCCGAGGAGAGCACGAGGGGAAACCTCCCGGTTTCCCCTTACGCCCCTTCCCCACATCGGTCGGAGATCGACCGATGAGCGCCGAGGATTCCCTCGCCAGGGCGGAGGAGCTGCTTGCTCGACTCGAGAAGACCCGCGCCGAGCTGGAGCGTCTTTCGCAGGCGAACGACGCCGAGAAGGCGCTGGACGTCCTCACCGAGCTGTCCGAGTTGAGCAAGGCGATCGAAGACGAGCTCCAGCATGCCAAGCGGGACGCGGAGACCGATGCGGAGTCCTGAGCAGCTGCGCACCCTCGTCGAGGAGTACCTCGGCGACCTGGCGTTGACGCCCGAGCTGCACGGGCAGGCGGAATCCGTTCGCTACGCCCTCGTGGGCGGGAAGCGAGTCCGCGCGGTGATCTGCCTGGCGACCGTCGAGGCCGCCGGCGCTGATGCGGAAGCCGGTCTGCCTGCCGCGGCTTCGCTCGAGCTCGTGCATGCGTTCTCGCTCGTGCACGACGACCTTCCCGCGCTGGACAACGACGCCGAGCGCCGGGGCCGGCCGTCGGTGTGGGCTCAACACGGAGAGGCCGTTGCCGTTCTCGCCGGCGATGCGCTGCTCGCCGAAGCCTTCCGCCTCGCGCTCTCGTACCAGGTTCCGCAGGTCGGTCGCGAGCTTGCACAGGCTACGCTCGGGATGATCGGCGGGCAATACCTCGATATCACGGGCTCCGCACCGGACGAGGCGACCCTGCACAAGCTCAAGACCGGCTCTCTGTTCGCCGCGGCCGTCGGCACGGCACTGTGGGTGGCAGGAGTGCCCGAGCGCGAGCAGGCTCCGTGGCGTGCGTTCGGCGAGGAGCTCGGGCTGCTGTTTCAGATCGTCGACGACCTCCTCGACGGTGACGGCTACGTCCTCACGCATGGCGAGGACGGTGCTCGCGCGCTGGCAGACGAGGCCGCAACACGCACGCGCCAACGTCTGGCCGATGTTCCTGCCGACACGTCGATGCTGGTCGACATCGTCGCCGGGCTGGCTACGCGAACATCGTGAACGAGCGCCCGGCGCAATACATCGTCGCCGTCGGGAGCGGGAAAGGCGGTGTTGGCAAGTCCACGGTCTCGCTGCACATTGCGCTTGCTCTTGCGCGGCGCGGCCTGGCGGTCGGCCTCCTCGATGCCGACGTCTATGGGCCGGACATTCCCCTGATGGTCAACCTGACGCGACACGAAGACGCCCGGCGGTGGGACTTCTGGCGCGGCGGCGACGTGCGCCACGAGCCGATCGAGTCTCATGGGATCCGGATCATGTCGGTCGGATTTCTCCTGGGAGAGCGGCAAGCACTGACACTGGGAGCGCCGCTCTTGACCGCCGCGCTGAGGCAGCTCGTTCATCAGGTGGAGTGGGGACAGCTCGACGTTCTGCTGCTCGACCTTCCGCCAGGCACCGCCGATCTTCAACAGCAACTCGTTGGTGTCGTCTCTCTGGACGGTGCAGTTGTGGTGGTCGGTCCGCAGGATGTCGCCCACCTGGATGCGCGAAAGTTTCTCGACTTTCTTCGAGATACGGATGTCCCGGTGCTCGGTGCAGTGGAGAACATGAGCGGCCTCCAATGCCCGCACTGCGGCGAGCGGATCGAAGTCTTCACGCCCGTGCCGGAGGCGCGATCGGTCTGGGCCGAGGGCGTGCATCTCCTCGGACGCATCCCGCTCGACCCGGCGCTCGGGACCCTGGACGGGCCCACTGGGGCGCAGAGCGAGGCATTCGACGCGGTCGCGGCGCAGATGCTCGACGCATTGCAGCGGCGCGCAGCTGCGTGAAGAAAAGGCTCGACGTCCTGCTCGTCGAGCGTGGACTGGCCGAGTCACGCACGCAGGCGCAGGCACTCGTGCTTGCGGGACGAGTGCCGGGACATGACAAGCCCGGCATGCAGGTCGACGAGTCGACGCCACTCGAGGTCGAGGCGCCGCCGCCGTACGTGTCGCGTGGCGGGCACAAGCTCGCGCACGCGCTTGACGCTTTCGGCATCGATCCCACCGGCCGAGACTGTCTCGATGTGGGAGCTTCCACCGGTGGATTCACGGACGTTCTGCTGCAGCGCGGTGCTGCGCGCGTCGCTGCCGTCGACGTGGGTTATGGGCAGCTGCACGAACGGCTGCGCTCGCATCCGCAAGTAGCCGTGCTCGAGCGCACCAACGTGCGCGCGCTTCGTGAGCTTCCCTTCGCGCCCGATCTCATTGTCTGCGATGTGTCTTTCATCAGCGTGCGGCTCGCCTTGCCGCCCGCGCTCACGCTTGCCCGTCCGGGCTGGGAGGCGGTCGTGCTGGTCAAGCCGCAGTTCGAGGCCGGGCGTGCCGAGGTCCGGAAAGGCGGTGTTATTCGGGACGTCGAGGTGCGCAAACGCGTCGTGCGGGAGATCGCCGCCGCCGCGCTTGGTTGGGGAGGGGAGACGGTTGCGGCCGTAGACTCTGGGCTACCCGGCCCAAAGGGCAACCGGGAAGTGTTTCTCCACTTCGTTCACCGTGAGCACCCCGAGCTCCCCGACGACATCGACGACCGGATCGCAGCGGCGGTCATCTGAGGCCGTGCGGCGCGCTGCCGTCATCACGCACGGGAAGCCGCAGACCATCGGCCCCGCACTCGAACGGCTGGAGAAGGTTGCGAGCGAGGCGGGAGTCGAGCTGCTCCTCCCTGACGAGGAGGTCGAGAAACACGGCGTCGGCGAGCCGGAAGACGACCTCTCGGACGCCGACATCGCCGTCGTCCTCGGCGGCGACGGGACCATGCTGCGCGCGCTGCAGCGGTTTCTCGGCACCAAGATCCCCGTTGTCGGCGTCAATTTCGGCCGGGTCGGGTTCCTCGCGTCGATCCAGCCGAACGAGCTCGAGTCCGGCCTCGCCCGCGTGTTCTCCGGCGACTACCGCGTTGTGCATCTCACGACGCTGGAGGTCGAAGTCGACGGGCTCCGCGGCGCCGCCGTCAACGACATCGTTGTGTTGAGCTCGACGAAAGGACGCATGGTGGAGCTCGCCTGGGCGCTCGGGAGCGAGGACATGGGCGTGCAGCCGTGCGACGGGATGATCTGCGCGAGCCCGGCGGGGTCGACGGCCTACAACCTCTCGAACGGCGGGCCCGTGCTCGCGCGCGGGCTGGATGCCATGGTCGTCACCTTCATCGCACCGCACTCGCTGCACGCACGCCCGATCGTCGTTCCGCGCGGCGTCGATCTGGAGATCCGGAATGACACTTTGGACGTGGACGTGACGGTGCTCGTCGACGGCCACCCCCTCACGGACGTCGGTCATGGACCCCCGATCACCATCCGGCTCAGCGAGCAGCGCAGCCTCCTGGCGACGTTGCCCGAGGCGACCTTCTTCAGGCGCTACCGGGAGACCTTCGGCTCCTAGACCTCCATTCAATTTCGGTGCGGCCGAGGCACACACCGGCGCAAATTCCAGGGTTAGGCTCGACGTAGGGGGAGGAGGTGGGGTGTCCCAGCGCTAGACGC